>DAISKX010000696.1:0-1554 GCA_036820725.1 Nitrospiraceae bacterium | reverse complement strand
AGTGGCGGGCGATCGGCGCGCAACGGCAGGCAATATGGTCATGTATGATCGCACCGATAAGGTGTTGGAACTGGATCAGTACAGCGTCATGGCGATCGCCGGGGTCCCCGCGACGGCCTACGAAATGGCTCGTGTCCTGGAACATTCCTTCAAATATTATCGGCGTACGCAACTGCAGGAACTCAGTTTTGAAGGCAAGCTTCGCGCGCTCTCCAAGTTGCTGAAGGAGAATGTGCCCGCTGCATTAGCTGGGACGGGAGCCGTCGCACCTCTTTTTGGAGGATATGACGTGGATCAGGAGTCGGCCAAGATCTATTTTTATGACATTCTGGGCGCCGAGTTCGAAGGGGTGGAGTATGCCGTGTCGGGATCCGGGTCGCCGATGATTCGCGGCATCCTGCACTACCTCAACACCTGGGGACAACAGCCATTGAAGGCACAATCGGAGCAAGAAGCCGTCGTGCAGGCCTTGAGACTGCTGACGAGTGCAGCAGAATTTGACTCGGCGACCGGCGGTATTAACCGAGAAGCCAATCTCTACCCCGTAATTAAGCTCATCACCAAGAATGGCGTGACGACCATCCCGGATGGCCGGCTCAAATCGCTGTTTGAGGAGCAGGTGGTGCGTTATGTATGAAGAGCCGTATAAATGGGTGGAAGCGGTCGGTAATCGTCGGCATTATTTGGACGAACAGTTTCGCCGGGGAAGTCCGGTCGTGGCAGCCTCCTATGCTGACGGAATTGTATTGGTGACGTACACCAGAGGGACTCCTAAACTCTATGAAATCTATGATCGGCTGGCATTGGGCGGAATGGGCCATCCCGCCGATCTCGAGAAACTGCGATTCACCCTGCTCGAAATGGCTCATGTGGAAGGATTCAACCGCTCGCCGTCCGACGTGACTGGATCGAGACTTCTCAAGAATGGACTCGCCCCGATCGTCAAACAGGCCTTCGAAGAAATTTACAAAGCCCCATTTATTGTCAAAATATTGCTTGCGGAACTGGGTTTGAAGGCGGGACGAGATATATTTCTGACCATGAATTACGACGGTACCTTCGAGGAGTTGACCGGTTGGGCCGTGCTGGCCGCTTCGCCGTCTGTGCAATCTTCCATGCACGCATGGTTGAGGCAACATGGCCACTTCAATCAGGGGTCCCTGTCACAGGTCCTGTCCATCTCTCTATTGGCGTGGGGCGTGGGATCGCTTGCGCAGCGCGAGGAAGAGCAAACAGGGGCGGCCTCGGACACGGCCGTATCTGTCAATGTGACGGCAGACGTTCAGCCGGTGGTGCCTGAACGGGATGTGGTGCTGAAGCATGTTCGCCAGGCCGCGACCGACATGTCCATCGAGTGCGCTGTTCTGTCACGGACCGCTTCAGGGCCCTCCAAGTATCGGGCGCTCAAGCCGAACGAACTGCCTGAGCTGCTGTCCCTCGATCTCAATCCCGCTACAAACGGGTAATATGCTGAATCGCATTTTTGGTCTTGAAACCGAATATGGTCTGCTCATCAACGAGGACCGTCCGGAGCACTCGCCGGCATGGATTGCG
>DAISKX010000695.1:0-1713 GCA_036820725.1 Nitrospiraceae bacterium | reverse complement strand
GGCGGCGTAGTCGCCGTGCAGGTGACCGATCTCCCTGCGGCCGAGCTTGAAAGCGAGCTCGCCGCGGCGGCCCGGGCCTGCCTGGACGCCCGGCCAGGAGGTGACCTCCGCGATGATCTTCTGGCTCGCTGTTCGTGGCTTCGTCATGGATGTCTCTCCGCGGTCTCAACCAGTCTGAACATCGCGAGGAGGCGCTCGAGGGCTGTCCGGTCTCCCTCGATCTTCAAGCTTCCGCTCTGTTCCGCCTCATTCGTCGTTACCATCCCCATCAGCGCGGCCATGAGAGTGGGCATCTCGCCGATCAATACCAGATCCGCTCTCGAGCCTGATTCCGCCCCTATCGAAAGGACCCCATCGTCCACTGTCAGCCGGAACGTCCCATCGGGCAGACGAAGCTCATACGTGTCGTGGACGCCGGCGGCGGCTTCAGGATGAAATAGGGTGCGCAAGGCGATCACCGTCCATTCAGATCGGACGGCGTCGCTCGGCCTCGGCTCACGACCGTACCGTGCACCCCATCGCCCCAAGGCGTATAGGACTTCGTCCAGCTGCTTCCCGGCCTCCGTGAGTTGGTAGACGCTCGAGGCCGCGGGTGGGGGAAGAACCTCCCTGGTAAGAATGCCTGCGGCTTGTAACTCCTTGAGCCTCGCCGATAGAAGGCTAGGCGGAATCCCGGGGAGCCCTTCCATGAGATCTGTGAATCGCTTAGGGCCAAGCAGCATCTCCCGCACGATCAGGAGAGTCCATCTCTCCCCGACCACGTCGAGGGCCGTCGCCAGGCGGCATTGCTGTTCGTAATCACGCGTCATATCGTTAAGCTACAAAATAAGTACTTGACAGTCCATATTTAGTAGTCTATCGTCTGAAGTGAGTACTACACTCTCTGAAGTAAAGGAGCCGCTCCATGTCCTGAGGGGAGGTTTGAATGTCGATGGAGATGGAGAATACGCCAGCTGGTACCATCCGAACTGCCGAGTACCTCAAGCACACCGACGGCAAGATCTCCAGGATAGTCCTCTTTTTCGACGTCACGGCCTGGCGCGCGATGATGAGGATACGGGAGAAGGCAAAACCTTGATGTTGCTGAAATTCGCACGTCACATCGCGGGCACGATAACGACTTACAATGCGGACTCCGATGATTGGCGTACGGATGCCCTGATGAGAGGTCAATGCATCACTTAACCAACCCGGGAGGATCAAGCATGTTGGGGAAGACAGACGCCATGGCTACCGTTGCAGTCAAGGATCTGGACGTGGCCAAGACATTCTACGAAGGCACGCTCGGCCTCCAGCAGGTCCACGCCGAGGACTCGGAAGCGATCACGTACAAGGCGGGAAGCTCTACGGTTCTCGTCTACAAGTCGCAGTATGCCGGAACCAACGAGGCTACGGCCGTCACCTGGACCGTGGGTGATGATCTGGAGGGACTTGTGCAAGCTCTCAAGGACAGAGGAGTCGCTTTCGAGCGGTACGACTTGCCCGACACCACGCGAAAGGGTGACGTGCATGTTGCGGGAAACACGAAGGTCGCGTGGTTCAAAGACCCCGACGGAAACATCCACAGTTTGGTAAACCAGTGAAACGCAGCCGTACAAGTTCTTTCCACAATCTTCTCGCCTAGGAGGCAATCATGACGCAGTCGAATCACCGCGGACGCTTCGTCTGGTACGAGCTGATGACAACGGATCCCGCCGCAGCACAGGCGTTCTA
>DAISKX010000694.1:0-1727 GCA_036820725.1 Nitrospiraceae bacterium | reverse complement strand
CTGCGGGCGAATGGCGCGGAGTTGCTGGGCAACGATGGGGCCCTCTGGGGGCTGTAGAGCGCCCCATACACCTCCACCTTCTTCGGTATGAACAGGGTCACAGGAACGGTTCCATGCTCTGTGGCCAGTTGCTGAAAGTCTTTCAGGATCTGCCCGATTGCCTGCCATTCTTCTGCTTCCAGCAATTGGTTTGTCGTGAGTGGGAGGTTCCAGTATTTAAATCGCATGGGAAGCAGGCGATCGCTCAAGGTGATGAGACCGAGGTCCGGATGCACGCCGGAAGAACGACCCTCTCCCTGCGTGGGTGCCGGCTGCGTTTCTTCGGCCACAGCGATCGTCGGGATTGTCGACCCTCTGCGGTCGACGAAGCGTTCCACTTGGTTGAAAAGAAACTCATAACTATCCCGAAAGGCCATCAAATAGCGACCCATGTAATTCGTGCTTAGCACAAACGTGTAGTAAGTCTCTCCTTTCCGCCATCTCAAATACTGTTTCGTGTCTTCGACATCATTGCCGTCGAAAAAGCACAGCACGGCATACCGGGGCTTCAACCGAGGGGCGTATCGTTTGAAAAGTTCGAGATATTGAAAGGGGCCATACCATTCCCTCCCCAGATTGAATGTCCTCGAACCCGACACGAGTGCGAGTTGTTCGGGGAGTGTCAACAGATCTGTCTCCCCGATCTCTACATATGAATCACCGATGAGCACAATCTCAAACGGCGGTGACGAACTGTTCTCTCGAAACCCGTCGGGGGTGTACGTCGCGTGGTATGGGATTGCGGCGTGCGGCACTCCATAGTCCGGGGAGTACTGGTCGCCGAGGAAATCCGTGTCCCACGTCCTGGCTCGGCTCGGGATGAACACCAGGGTTGGATCGGGTTGCCAGTGTTTTCTCTGAGCATAATAGCGAATCTGGCGAAGCTTTGTGTGCTTCGCCAGGGAGGGAGCAAATTCCAACACGGTGAACAAAAGAAAGGTCGAAGAAAACACCAAATAGGCAGCAAACAGGAGCGCCGCGGTTACTCGAAGGAAAAAGGGTTTCAGGATCATTGCCGGTGGTGAGCTTGATGAATGGCCGGAGTGTACCACATGTCTCCGCCGCAATAAGATCGCTGCCGGCTATCTGATATCACCTTCAGTCATTACGCAGCGCCGAGAAGCGGAAGTGGGTGTCAGCGGGCATATTTTGTCTCTTCGTTTGACATTCTTTCCCATCTCTTGAACCCTAGGGCATGCTCTCTTCGGCGAGGTTTCAGTCGGTACTGGGAAAGCCGTATCTGCCTCCGTTGTTCTTCTTTTCCGGCGTGACCTATGACTCGCTCACGTTGACGAGGATCGATCGCCTTGTAGACAATCTGCTGCTCCTGCTATACCTGGCACTGCTGGGTTTCCTCATCGTGCTGACGGGACGGTTGGGGACAAGCCAGCCGGTTCCGGAAGATCACGTCGAGATGAAGCCGTGGTTCCCCCGCCTCCTCCTGCAGGCCAGACCCTATGCACCCATGGCCATTCAGTTTCTGCTGGGCGGGTTGTTCAGCGCCTATACGATTTTTTATTGGAAGAGCGCCACGTTCACCGGCACGGCGATTTTCTTTTGCCTCTTGGCAGGACTTCTGGTGGCGAACGAAGTGTGCCGCGACCGTCTGTCCAACTTGCAAATTCTGATCGCCCTGTACGCGCTGGTGGCCTCTGCATTTTTTACCTTCCTCCTGCCGGTCATGACGG
>DAISKX010000693.1:0-1802 GCA_036820725.1 Nitrospiraceae bacterium | reverse complement strand
AGGTATCCCCTGGCGGACGGGGCGTCAGCATGTAAGACGCCACGATGTCGATCATCAGCATGGCACAGAGTGACGAGGCGGCGGCGAGCCATCCGAAGGCGAGGTGGAGCCGTTTCCGATTCCTACTCACTCCGGCCCAATCCCACGAGTAATACCATGCATAGGCGAAGATCGCTTCCGCCAGAAAAAGCATGGCTTCCAACAGTAACGGCCAGAACATGATCCGGAACAAGGTGGTCCAGAAACGAGGCCAAAAGATGCTCAAGGCAAACACGAGAATGACGCCGAAAAAAGATATCGTTGCGGTCGTAAAAATCAGGGTGAAGGCGATGAGACGGGACAGCCGTTCATAGCGGGGGTTTCGGATCGCGTACCCGATCGTTTCGGTCGCCGCGCCGATCAATGACGAGCCGACGATGAAGGTGGCGAATAAGACATGAGTCAGTGCGGCCGTCGCGATGGCGACACGGCCATAGATCATCGGGATGTCGAGCGGCTGCACGTCCATTAGCGAGAGGCCTCCCGAGAGGATTCCTGATGCCGGACTTCGTCATGCAGTGAAATCTTGCCGCGTATGGTGTCGGGATGGCGCACCGTTTCCCTGATGGTCCCCATCGTGAGGTAGACGAGAATCGACACGATCCCGAGACTCATCGCGACGGGCAGTAACAAACGACTCGATGCATCGGTCACGACCAGACTCCTCTTTCCTTCGGCCGCCACGCTCCACAGCGTCAGAGCGACCAGGACATAGAGGAATATGCGACGAAGATCGGTATGTCCGACTGACAGCACCATGCCGAGTGCGCTCGCAACCAAGGCACCATCGAACCAGGTCATTCCCCGATGAGATACTTGGATGGATTTCAGCAGAAGGTGATTCCCGATAAACAGGAGGCCGATCAGAATGAATTGTAGATAGAGAAAGCCGCGATAAGGCCCATCGACAAGTTGTTCATATGCGGCTGGAGCCGATCGGCCGATGACCAGTGCATACAACAAGCCGGTAAAAGGCTGGAGCAGCAGCCCTGTCAAACCGATCATCCAGCCCGTCTTGAGGAGATGCATATAGTAGGGCTGCTCGGACAGATCCTGAGCGCGCCGGCTTCGCCATGCCCCGTAGGCCGCGATGGCATATCCGGCGATCAAGAGGTTGCCAACCATCCGGTGGAGAAGCAACGGCCCCCATGTCGGGTTCCACATGTTGTCCCATGACGTGGCGCCCTCCACCGGTGTGAGCATGTAGGATCCCATCCCATCCAGCATCGCGACCCACAGCAACATGAACCCCGCGGCCAGCGCCCCCAGGGTTATATGCAGCGCGAGACTATATTTCTGAAGGGCTTCCCAGAAATGATAATAGGGATAGAGCATGATCAACTGAAGGATAAAGGCTGCGACACCCAAGACAATGGGCGCACGAAAGCGGTTCCACATCCACATCGTCGTGACTGGAAACAGACCGATCAGCAACTCGACCATGATGACGGCCAGCACCGTGCTGACGCTGAAGACGACCACGGTAAAGCGGGTGACGGTATGTGCGAGATCGCGATTGAACGGGATGGACCGGCCGGTGAGTTGGAACAACGGAGCCAATACCATGAATCCGACAGAGAGTCCGGCCAGTGCAATATGCAGCAGGCTGAAGAAGCCGACGGCAAAGCTGTTGCCCACCAGGGGAAAGTGAAGCGGTGCAATGTCCAGTTCGAATGCCGGCATGTGAGCCTTAGTTCTGAGTTCTGAATTGTGAGCAACTGTCTTACATGTCAAGCAATCTGCGCAGAGGGTTCGGACCACGG
>DAISKX010000692.1:0-1830 GCA_036820725.1 Nitrospiraceae bacterium | reverse complement strand
GATGTCCGACTATTTCCGCCCATGAATAGTTTAGGATCGAATGCCACAGATGGTGGGTGGCGAACGAGAACGCCGCCAGCGGGACCGGCATCTCGGGGCGGGCTGAAGCGATGGCGGTTTGGATGCGTGGCCGATCGCTCACAGTCAAGGGGTGCAGGAAGACGGCGTCAACATCGTCTCGCAACGCCCTCGTGACACGATCGAGTCGCCGTACAATCACCACATCATCCTGAAAGCGGCCGATCAAGCGTGGATGTTCGGCCAGAGTCCCGACTGTGTCATCGGATTCGAGGAGACCGGCGAGATGATCCACTGCAGCGATAATCTCCGCTGAAGGAGCGTCTCGCAGGTATGGACATTTCACGTCCCATCCCAGCACGACATGCTGTCGCTGGGCATCCCACATCAAGGCAAACGGATACAATTGGCAGTCGAGCGGGCGGCCTTCGTAGATCGTGCACCGCGACGTGATCGGATCAAAAGCGGGACAGAGAAACCCTTCGCCGTCAGGATGAGGCACCACATCTATCTGACAACCATCCGGATGGGGAAACCTGGTTTCATCCACCCCACGCGCCACTGCTCGCGCAATTTCTTGAGGTGTAAAATAAGGCCTTAGGAAGCTGTCGCGCTCCGGAAATCGGCAACAGACCTCGCACGTGACGCATGTTTGGCTGGGAACGATCTGCGGAAGGATCGGCAAGCTTCGCACTGGTTCAGGCATCACCTGGTAGAGACCCACGAACGCATCATACGATGGCCTCGGTATTCAGGCAAGAAACTGAATATTCCTGCCATCCGTGCGCCCCCCTTTCGATCTGCTTGATCGCATCCGGCACTCCCGACAATTTGGCAATTTTCTTGACCATCCGAAGTACCATTGAAATACTGCCATTTGTGAATGAACCGCTGACGTCCTATGGTATTCAAGAGTAGCCCGCCGCTTGCTCCGTATGATCCGCAGGCACTGCTGAACATTCAGCCGGTGAGCCTGGCTATCATCGACCCGGTTACCTATAAAGTCCTCTACCAGAATACGGCTTCCCAGGAGAAGTTCGGCGATATTGCCGACCAATTGTGCCATGAAAAGATTGCCCGTTGCGCAACCCCCTGTTCCTTTTGCAAGGCTCCCGAAGCGTTGCGTTCCGGCACGACCACGTCGAGTGAAGTTCAGCTTCCGGATGACGAGTGGGTGCTGGTTCAATGGTCTGCGCTCGACACGAGCGATGGGAAGGCTCATCTCGTCGAAACCATAACGGATATCACGCCGCTCAAGCGTCAACAGCAAGAGTCTGACACTCTGAATCGCCGCCTGGAAGAAACGAACAGACAATTGGCTCACACCAACCGGCAACTGGCCGATCGTTCCGTTCGCGATGGGCTGACCGGCCTCTATAACCATTCATACTTTCAGGAAATGTTATGTCAGCTTTCGGCCCATGCACACCGGACTCATGCACCGCTCTCGCTCATTTTTTTAGATCTCGATCATTTCAAGGCTATCAACGACCTGTACGGTCATGCGGCGGGAGATCAGGTCCTGCAAGCGATGGGTTGGCTGTTGGACAGCCGACAGCCAAACGACCATGGCCGACGCATCGGACGGACCAGCGACGTGGCAGCACGCTATGGAGGCGATGAATTTACCCTCCTGCTCCCCGATACCGATCTAGAGGGCGCCCTGATGCTGGCCGAACGACTTCACCATCGCGTGGCCGCACTCACGTTACTGCCGGAGTTGGCGGCGTTCGCCACGCCTCCCTTGTCGCTGACCTGCAGCATTGGAGTCGCCTCTCTTCCCGCCCACGCACAGACGTCCACAGAACTGAT
>DAISKX010000691.1:0-1833 GCA_036820725.1 Nitrospiraceae bacterium | reverse complement strand
GCCTGCACCATCGTGACCAGTGGGATGTCTCCGGTCGAGGTGGAGCAGCGGCTCGCGCGGCGGCCAAAAGGATCCTTGAAGTAAACATGGCGCTCGATGAGACAATCTGAGGAGTGGCATGCCGGAAGGCGATCGTGATAGGGCGGTGTCTCCGGAATACTTCGATCTTCGTGGCTTGGCTCTCTATAGTTCCTGTTCTGTTCGATGGCTGAGGGATCGGTTAGCTGATTCAGCCGCGCCCCTGCCTCATTATCGCGTCAAAGGAAAAATCTTAGTGAAAAAGGAAGAGTTCGACCTGTGGATGGCTGCATTTCGGACTCTTCCGCACCCCAATGAATTGGATACCATCGTGGAGGGCGTCATGCAGGACCTGCGTGGCAAGCGAGCCTCCTAATGAGGTACAGCAATAGTGAGCAAACCCAGTCACACTTATCCTGGTCTCAGCATCTGAATCGTCATGACATCGACCGTAGCGAGGAGGTCACGGTATGGGAGTAAAGGTGAGAGAACGTCCCGCAGGGAGCGGCAAGTGGTGGGTTTTTACTGATTTCCGAGGCAAACGGACCGCGCGCTATATTGCTCAAGGTAAGCGTGCGGCGGAAAAAGTGGCGTTCCAAATCGCCACGAAACTCGACCTGATCAAACAGACAGAAAAGCACGGGCTCACGGCGTCTCCCCGAGAAGTCATTCTGGGTGGGGCAGCTGCTTCCCATCTTTCCCTGTCGAAGCCGATCGGCCCGCTATTTGGAGACTATGCCAATCAGTGGCTGGAGGCGTGTGCCGCCCGTGGACTCAAGGCCAGCACCTTGCGATCGTACAGAACCATCGTGGAGGTCCATCTGAGGCCCGCCTTCGGAAAGTTGCATCTGAGCCACATCGACCGGAGAACCGTGAAAGAATTCGTTCATACCAAGCTGAGCGAGCCGATTGCAATAAGAGCGAGGGATGGCCAAAAAACTAAAGATCGATCAGCTCGGACAGTCCTCCATATACTCCGGGCACTGTCCACGCTGTTCAATTCGGCTATCGAGGATGACATCCCAGTCGTCAATCCCGCGCTGAATCCCGGCAAACTGCTTCGTGCCAAGCGGAATGATGCCGATGTGAACCCCTTCGATGCCCACGAAGAGGCCGCCTTCCTCAAGTCCGTCCAGACATATGCCCCTCGTCATTATCCGTTCTTTCTCACCTTACTGCGGACCGGCTGCCGCCTGGGCGAGGCGGTCGCGCTCCAACCCGGCGATCTCGATTTTCACGGTCGGTTCATTGAGATCCGCCGCAACTTTACCAATGGAGCGATGACCACACCGAAAAGCAACAAGCCGCGGCGAGTCGATATGTCCGACAAGTTAGCACAGGTCCTGAAGGATCATGTGATCTCTCAGGAGCTCGAGGCCATGGCAAAGGATCGGCCCAAGCCGCAATGGGTATTCACGAATGAGTCTGGCGAGCGACTCGATCCTGACAATGTCCGCAAGCGCGTGTTCTATACACTTTTGGAGAAGGCACAGCTACGTCGTATTCGGATTCACGATTTGCGGCATACCTACGCGACTCGCTTGGTGAGTAACAACGAAAGTTTGGCGTACGTGCGCGATCAGATGGGACATTCCTCCATCCAGGTGACGGTTGATCTCTATTCGCACTATGTGCCGGGAAGCAACCGGCAGGCGGTGAATCGGCTGGATGAGCCTGTGGAGAAGCCAAAAATCGAGGACGAATCCGCAACCATCCGCAACCAGGATCAAAAGAAAGCCGAGGAGCTCGCTAAGTCCTCGAAAACTGGAGCCGGCGAGTGGAATCGAACCACCGACCTGCGGTTTACGAAATGTG
>DAISKX010000690.1:0-1871 GCA_036820725.1 Nitrospiraceae bacterium | reverse complement strand
CAAGGCGTCTTGCGCCGGAGCCCGCGCCAGGTGTGCATTCCAAAACGGGCGCCCCCTATACGGGACTCGTGGTCGATGCGCGCGGTATGGAGATTCGTCCGGCATTGATTCCAAGAATTCTGACCGAGGATGGACAGGAAGCCTATTCTCAGAGCTATGTGCTCGCCAAGTATCGGCAGAACCAAGGCATCGCCGCCTATGTATCTGATCCAGTTGAGGCCAAAACTCATGCCAAGGTCACAGACAATCCGCTCTTTGTCAAAGCGCTTCGAACTGCAGAGAACAGTCACACGGATCTTATTATCAGTAACGCAGCAGCCCAGACAATCCATGGGGTAAAAGATCACTTTGAGTTTTTAGAGAAGGCGCAAGTGATTGTGATCATCGACAGAGCGGGACATTGAAGATATTTGTGGAGCTGGTGGCGAAAGACCCGATTCGGTCGTGCTTGTAGTTAGTGTTAGAGCTGTTGATTAGCCTTTGCCCGAACGAGCGGGCCCCACGGTGGATGTGGGACAGCAGAATTGGCGAAAGGATCGGGAGAATTACACCCTGTTGGGGATGCAGTTCGGAACCATCGAATCTTCTAGTACAACAAAGCAGAAGACGGTTTCGATGCCCATGGCGCTGACAGTGTCGGATGTTTCCTCAAAAAGTCCGGACGAATAGATCTGAGGGTCATTCATTAACGGTGAGGAGTTTCGTCGTCCAGTCCGTAGAAGAGTATACATGTATTTAAAGGAGGGATCCGATACCGGCAGGGCCGGCTGGTTAGTTAATAGATTTCTCCTGCGATAACCCCCTGTTAAGAATCAGCACGAGTCGCTTCTGAGCCCTGCTGTTTTTTCTACCGGGCAGCCCATAAACCCCACGAATCATCGACTAAGGGACCTGGACCGAGCTACCCGCAACAGCGATCAGCGGACATTTCCCGGGCCAGTATGGAGTACGTAGAATGGCCAAACCAACATTATCCAGGGCAGCACCGGCAAAAAAAATATCTTATGGCATTTTCCAAGAGACGTGGTATAAGCATCCACCTCCGACATGGAACGCCCTCAGCTGGATACGTAGTAAGACGTATTGCTTGGCCCGAGGGCTTCGAAGGTCTCGCGTTCTAAATGTCAAAAGACATGATCTCATGTCCCCCCTCGTCATATCCCTCCCCCTTGTTGTTCTCGCATTTCTCTTCCGGGCTCCACGTCAGGAATAGGTGTCGGTCTTCACGTGTGCTGATAACGAAAGGAGAACGGTTGAGATGGCCGGCAATCGGGTAACCGAACGAGCGACAGAGGAAGAGTGCGACGGATCCTATCGTGCTTGTCCTTTCATTATTGAGCGGTTGTCTGTACAGGGCAGGACCGGTGATCGCTCGCACCTATGGACTCTTCCGCTTTTGCTCGGCGCGATGCTGCTGCAAGCCGGAATCGTATCGCCTGCGGCTGCGCAGGTCGGGCCGTCATTGGGTGTCCCGCTTCCTCCGAAGCCGCCCCAATTGCCGGATGCTCCGCCGCCGCCGCGTCCGCCCGAGTTGGACGTGCCGTCTCCGCAGCCAAAGCCGCCTGCGGGAGAACCCATCACGGCACCCAGGATCCTCGTGAAAGAGGTCCGGTTCACAGGAAACAGCGCCTTTACTCCGCAGCAACTTTCTGAAGTGACCGCTCCTTATATGAATCGTGAGTTGACTGCCGAAGATCTGGAGGCGCTGCGCCTGGGGTTGACGTATTTTTATATCAATCGCGGATACGTGACCTCCGGAGCCCTCATTCCGGAACAGACCGTGACCGATGGCGTGCTGACGATGCAGATTGTCGAAAAGCAGCTCACGGAAGTCAACGTGGAAGGAACGAAATGGTTCCAGCCATCGTATT
>DAISKX010000689.1:0-1893 GCA_036820725.1 Nitrospiraceae bacterium | reverse complement strand
TGTGATGCCTGCCTTCAGCAGCTCGTGAATGAGCATTTGACGCGGGTTGCCCTGTTTGCCTGCCAGCTTCCGCAACTGTTTCAAGGGCCCAGGAGGCGAATGGCATCAGGGTTACGGTTTCTTGGCGACGACCTTGCCGTTTTGCCACACATAGATAGGCGTGTGGTACGCCCGCGCCGTTTTCCGGGCGACCTTGGCGGCCCGCCGCAGCGCCCGTCCGACGCTCTGAGAGAACAATTTGGTTTTAGCGTTTCGACGTGCCACTTTCATGGGCCTTCCTCCAGTAATCTCGGCGCAGCCTCCGAGTTGTCATACACTGACCAGGTATCTGCCAAAGGCCGATACATCGACTGAAAGTTCTTCCAACTTCGGTTCAATCGACGCACGACATCGGCTCGGGGCACGTCATGGCCCCCTTGACGAACACGGGCCGCAATGCGCTGCAGGGCCAGCTCGACCGATGGGAGCGAAAGAAACACCAGTTCGATTCGATACCCGCTGACTTTCAATCTTCTCATCATCCGAAGATACGTCCGCCCGCTTAGGGTACTTTCAAATGCAAAATCCTCACGTGCCTTCGCTAATCGATTGAGTTCCGTCAGCACAAGTCGTCCTCCTCGTTTCGCCGCAAGTTCCGGACGAAGAGGCGAGAGTCCGCTTGCAATCAGGTCGGCATTCACAAAATGGATCACACCGGCTTCACGAGGTAAGAACTCACGAGCAAACGTCGTCTTGCCTGCACCGTTCGGCCCGGCAATCACGATGCACCGAGGGGCACGACTCGATCGGGATCTCATGCGGCGTTACGCTATCATGGAAAGGTAAAGCGGCTCAACGGCACGGAGTTTTGTCGGGGTCACTCGATACAATCACGTTCCGATGCGTCCACTTGTCTGCTTCATCGCCACCAGTTTGGATGGCTATATCGCCGGACCCAACGGGGAGATCGACTGGCTCTTCACCGATCAGGACTACGGCTACCGTCCGTTCTACGCCACCGTGGATACCGTCGTCATGGGACGAAAGACATACGACCTCTGCCTCACGTTCGGCGAGTACCCGTACCCTGGGATTCCCAACTACGTCTGGTCGCGCACCTCTCGCGGGAAGGACAAACACGCCACCTTCGTATCGGGCGATATCGCGGAGTTGATCAATACATTGAAACAGCAGGAAGGAAAGACGATCTGGCTGGTGGGAGGAAGGGCGCTGGTCGGAGAAGCGATCACGCACGATCTGCTCGATCAACTGATTGTGTCCATCCACCCCATCGTACTCGGAGACGGCGTCGCGCTCTTCCCCCGCGGCCTTCCTAGAACGCAGTTTCAGCTCGTCGGATCGGAAGCGTTCAACACGGGACTCGTACAACTGACCTACCGCCGAGCGCGGTGATCAGAGAGAAATCGCCTGTGGAGTTATGAACCAGACCGAGGCGTGACAGCTCTGCTACTTGTAGGACAGGAGCACCTGTTCGATTGAACCCAGCACCGGGTGCAGCTCGGTGCGGGAAAAGCCCGCGCCGCCGAACATCTGCTGGTATTCCTTGAACGTGTAGGCGTCGCCTTCCGGCGTCGTGGCAAGCATGATCAGGCTGAATTCCGCCACCGGCGGCGGCGTCACGCGGTCGTCGTTGGGCACGAATTCCAGCGTAATGACTCGGCCGTCAGGAACGAGGCACTGGTGAATCTTGCGGAGCAGCGTCTCACACGTAGCGGCGGAAAAGTGATGGAGGAAATTGGTGAGCAGCACTAAGTCGTAGCCGGTCCCGAGGTCCTGCTGAAAGGCATCACCGGCAATGGTCCGGTAGCGGGACTGCACGCCCACCCCGCGCGCCAACTCCTGCGCGACGGCAAGGACGTTCGGCCAGTCGAGCGCGACGATCTCGGCCTCGAG
>DAISKX010000688.1:0-1907 GCA_036820725.1 Nitrospiraceae bacterium | reverse complement strand
TCGTCACGAACCCTCATGAATAATGCGGGCTAATAAATCACTGGTTACCCGTCAGACGATTCGGTATATTCCTACCGCGATAGCTTCCCCACTCGTTCACAGCGCGGTCTTGACCATGAGTATGGACTACAAAGCGACTCTCAATCTGCCTCGAACAGACTTTCCTATGAAGGCCAATCTGCCTCAGCGCGAGCCTGAGTGGCTTGCCCGGTGGGGTCAGGAACGCCTCTACGAACGGATTCAGGAAGCGGGGCAGGGACGACCGCTCTATGTGCTGCACGATGGTCCGCCGTATGCCAACGGTCGCATCCATATCGGTCATGCGCTGAACAAGATTCTCAAAGATATCATCGTGAAGTCGAAGACCATGTCCGGCTATCGGGCGCCCTACGTGCCCGGATGGGATTGTCACGGTTTGCCGATCGAGCATCAAGTCATGAAAGAACTCGGCGAGAAGAAAAAAGATCTCGACACGCTGGCGATTCGGCGCCTCTGCAAAGAATACGCGGAAAAGTTTTACAAGATTCAACGGGACGAATTTCAACGGCTCGGCGTATTGGGTGAATGGCAACAACCGTATCTCACGCTGGCGCCTCAATACGAAGCGACGATTTTGCGTGAGTTCGGCAAGTTTGTGGAGCGGGGCGGCGTGTACAAGGGCCTGAAGCCCGTGTTGTGGTGCACGCAGGATCAGACAGCCTTGGCCGAGGCCGAAGTGGAGTATGACGATCATACGTCGCCATCGGTCTATGTGAAGTTTCCGTTGGTGAACTCCGTGTCGTCGCTTGGCGCGGTCTTTCCCGGCATTCCATTCACTTCCGTCCCCGTCTCTGTCGTGATCTGGACGACCACGCCTTGGACCTTGCCGGCCAACCAGGCTGTTTGCCTGCATCCGGACATTGCATATGCATTCTTCGCGGTGAACGAGGAAATCCTCATCATCGCGGACAGACTCGTCGATAGCGTGGCGAAGGCCTGCAGCCTGCAAAATTATCGTGTGTTGGGCGTAAGAAAAGGGGGCGAGGGGTTCGAGGGGTTGGAGACCGAACGGCCGTTGACCAGAGGGTTATCGCCGATCCTGCTCGGGGATTTTGTCACACTGGAACAGGGGACGGGCTGCGTGCACATCGCTCCAGGTCACGGCATGGAGGACTACCTCCTGGTTCTTGATCATAATTCGAAGGCCTCTCCGGGCGAACGACTCGAAATCCTTGCACCGGTGGATAATGCAGGACGATTTACGGACACGGTCCCGGAATTCGCCGGCCAACATGTGTTCAAAGCCAATCCTAAGATCGTGGAGCGATTGAAGGAAACCGGCCGCCTGCTGGGCCACACCACATTGAATCACTCTTATCCGCATTGCTGGCGATGCAAGCAACCCGTCATCTTCCGCGCGACGGAACAATGGTTCGTGTCGATGGAGACCAACGACCTGCGCCGTGAGACCCTGGGAGACATCGCGGGGGTCCAGTGGGTTCCACCCTGGGGAAGGGATCGTATCGAAGGCATGATTGCCAATCGTCCGGACTGGTGTCTGTCCCGTCAGCGCGTCTGGGGCACTCCGATCCCCGGGTTTACCTGCGGTACCTGTCGGGCTGTGCTGGCGACGCCCGTCGTGATTGAACATGTGGCCGCTCTCATCGAACAGTACGGGACAGATTACTGGTTTGCTCACCCGGCGTCCGCATTGCTGCCGCCCAATACGTCCTGCACGGCATGTGGTGGAACAACCTTCGAAAAGGAACGTGATATCCTCGATGTCTGGTTTGAATCAGGGGTGAGTTTCGCCGCGGTACTCAAGCCCCGCCGCTGGTGGCCTGCCGATCTGTATCTCGAAGGGTCCGATCAGCACCGCGGGTGGTTCCATAGTGCGCTGCTGGCAGGAGTTATCACGGACAAGCGGG
>DAISKX010000687.1:0-1923 GCA_036820725.1 Nitrospiraceae bacterium | reverse complement strand
CGTACTGAACGCCACACGACGCCGGACGCAAACCTCACCGGGGTTTCTTTCGGGTCTTCGGCAAGCCGCCATCACGGCGCCGAAGCCGGGAGAATCTGGGAAGGGGCAATCGGCGCCCCCGCTGACTCGGGAAGTCTGCCGCCCAAATCGCGCACCAACCGATGAAGATCCGGCGAACCGAAGAGGAGTCTGGCCGCCACTTCCCGCAGACGATCCACCTGCTCCGCCGACAGGTCGAAGCTGGTGGGAAAATTCAAGAACGTCTCCTGCTCTTTCGCATTGGGCAAAGCGTTGAACGTCACCTCGATCGCATACAGGTCGAGCGGTTGGCTGCCTGGCTTCGCCGTTTGCCGGTCCTCGGACCAGTCCTTGATCATCCGGCGCAGAAGTTCCATGGATTCGAAGTTCAAGCTGTTGATCATGGCCGTGAAGGACACATCCTGGATGCTGACGAGATCCGGAGTCTCCTCCAGCATGCTCCAACGCTTGGTGGATTGTTTCGTCTCCGCGTTCACGACGATGAACGCGACACGCTTGACCTTCTCCAGGCCGCGCTGAGTGAGAGTATTGCGGAGGTACTCACCGGCTCCGAGAACATCGAGATAGCCGCGCACGCCAAGATTATCACTGATACCCCCGTCCACCAGGTGGATATACGGCTTGTCTTCCCAATTCTGATAGGATTGCAATTGTTTCGAAAAGCGATAGGAGCGGCTGGTCAAGTCACGCTTGGCGAGGGCTGCGGTCATCCACGGTTCTTCCTGATAGCCGCATTGCCCGGCGTAATTGCGCAAGGTGATGGCGGTGAACGGACCGGGCAGAGAGGCCGATGCCGCCACCGCGCGCGCTAAGGGATACGAAGAGAGATTCGAGCAAATGATCCCGAACTGCATCCGCGAAAACGAAAAATAGTACCCATCTACGATGTCGGTGGCCTGGATGATCAGGTCCGGTCCCTTCAGGGGGTCAAGATCCTTGAAGGTGCCTCCATGGAACAATAAATCGTCGAAATACTCCGCTTCGAGATCGGTGCGGCTGAAGTAGACCGATGCGAGGCGAAACCAGTTGATCGGGTTGAACATGCGGCCGGCGAGCCCCCATGTGACATTACGCTTGAGAAACTCCTCCTTGAAATCGGGAAAGATCTGCCTTCCGCGCAATGCATAGGAAGCCGCAATGATGCTGCCCCCGGACACTCCGGTCACGACATCCACTTCATCAACGAGGTGTCGCACCGGCCGCCCGCCGGCCTGGGTCCCCGCAGACGGCGGACCAGGTACCTCTACCCGAGCGAGGGCTTCGAGGACACCATATCCCAGAGTGGCGGCTCTGGTTCCTCCGCCGGAAAACGACACGACGAGCAAGAGGTCTTCGGATCGGTTCGGAGAATTGATAGCGGCTCGACTCGCAGCATATGGAGATTCATATCTCTCCAGTTTGGCATTCAGGGGATAATGAGCACAGCCTGGAACAGCTGTCGTCAAACACGCCAGCGCAACCAGAGTGCTCAACTTCATAGACATTCCTTTCGGTAAAAGGCCTTCCGGACTAACTGAGCGTCTAGCCGCGTCCGGTCACGCATGCCGAAGAGGGGCGCTTGTATACATTGAGATTTACCTCATGCTGTTCTTTGGCTTGCTGCGTAGAATGCCGGCGTCTCCACTCCTGCACACTCATCCTGCTCTTGCTACTTTTTGGTCTGGCCATTGCTCGGGCAGAGAAAGAGATCCAGCCCGAGTGCGCCTTCATTTACCATAAAGACCATTCCCTTCGCTGCAAAAATCATCTGTCGACGTCTCATGACGCCCTCCCGTCCCTATTAAATGAGATGGTACTTATATGGAAAGCACCTTCAGATGATGCCGACTGCTTGCTTTGGACTGACTGCACGGCACCGACTCTTGGCTCTGTGGTCGAACAGAC
>DAISKX010000686.1:0-1938 GCA_036820725.1 Nitrospiraceae bacterium | reverse complement strand
ACGAATGCTTCCCGGTAAATTTGCAGCACTCGATCCCGCTGCCGGGACACCGCCGCGCAATTCAATACGTCGTTGCCGTTGTGAACCAGCCGGAAGTGAACCTGCGGCCAGGCAAGACAGGCCTGGTGGATCGTGTGACTGATGTGAGAGAACTCCGTCGTCGGGGACTTCAAGAACTTCTTGCGCGCGGGCGTGTTAAAAAAGAGGTCGGCCACTTCAATTCGGGTACCCGGAACAGCCGCCACAGTATCCACCTTGTTCATCTGGCCGCCCGTGATCGATACGTGCGTGCCGGTGGTATCGTCCCGAGCCGACGTGGTCACTTGCACTCGAGAGACGGCCGCGATACTCGGCAGCGCCTCACCCCGAAATCCAAGTGTTTGGATGGCATCCAGTTCGGTATCGGACTGAAGTTTGCTGGTTGCGTGCCGTTCGAACGCCAGCATGACATCCGGTCGAATCATGCCTTCCCCGTTATCGATAACCCGAATGTACCCAAGGCCGCCATCCTTGATGTCGACCGTGATGCTCGTGCTGCCGGCATCTAAACTATTCTCGATCAGTTCCTTGACGACGGCCGCCGGACGCTCGATGACCTCGCCGGCCGCGATCCGCCCAATGACGGTCGGCGTCAACACATGGATTTTTCCGAGGGCGTGGTCGAGGCTCATCGCTTCAGACGGCTCCACGATTCGAAGAGAGAAACGAATGGCAGGGGAACGGACGGTGCGGACGGATGCAGGGTCATCGAATCTCGGCCATCTTGGCTTTGGCCAGCTTCGCTTCATCCGACGTGGAGTAATCCTCAATCAGCCGTTTCAAATATTTTCTGGACCGGGACGAATCACCCGTTTCGGCAGCGGACAGGCCGAGTTTGAACAAGGCTACCGGCACCCTTTCGTTGCCCGGGTATTCGCTCACCACATGTTCAAACGACTGCATGGCCCGCACGTAGTCCTTTTGCTGGTAAAAGGAGTCGCCCAGCCAGTAATGCGCATTTGGCGTGAGGGACGTAGAAGGAAAATCTTTGATGAACCGCTGGAAACCGGACACGGCCAGATCATATTTACCGTTGAGATAGTCATTATAAGCCAGGTTAAAGGCCGATGTCGGCGTGATCGACGGCACCCCCGGGACAATGGGCGCGGGCTCGAGCGGGAGGGTCGACTTGGCGGTCTTGCTCTGACGCATTGCATCAGCCGAGGCTAAATCAGACCTCAGGGCTGCAGCCTGGGCAGCTTGTGCCTCCTCCATCCTGGCAAGTCGGGCCTCGAGTTTTTGGAGTCTGGCGCCGGTATCATCATTGCGCGGTTGCTTGGAGATTTCCGGCTCTCTGACCCGCTCCAGTGATTCCAGGCGACGCTGCATCGCCTCCATTCGCTTCTGTTCCTGTTCTTGCGTTTTCGAAATCGTCGAGAGTTGATCTCGAACCTCAAGAAAGTCGGCGTGCTTGGCACATCCCGATACGAAGAGTCCGGCGAACAAGCCGGTTGCGATGGCGAACGGGATGGGCCTGCATTGCATGGTCAGTGGAGCTCCTTCAGTTGATTGAGCTTATCGGTGGCTTTGTTGGCCTCGGGAGAGCGGGGATACAGGTCAATCACCTGCTTGAGGGTCGAGGCCGCACGCTTTCGATCCTTCAAGGCCAGATACGCATACCCTTTCTTCAGCAGCGCCGCCGGAACTTTTTCACTGGTTGGGTGATTCAGTTGGACCTGATCATAGGCGTCGATCGCGCGAGGATAGTCCTTTTTCCCATAGTAGGACTCACCCAACCAGAATCGGGCATTGGGGGCAAAGTCTGAATGCGGATGTTGAACCAGGAACTCCGCAAACCCCTGCCGCGCACGATCCAGATCCCCCTCTTTGAATCGAGTGAGGACCCGTTCGTAGGCCTCCCGATCACCGGACAACGGCGCCGCGCGCGTTTGACCCGAT
>DAISKX010000685.1:0-1945 GCA_036820725.1 Nitrospiraceae bacterium | reverse complement strand
ATGTCCTCTCGGTACGGTATCGGCTGGTTGCCATACACCTTGTCCGTCGAACTGATCACCGAGATGCAGTGCGGCCGATTGTTCCTGAGAAACTCGAGGATTTGCCAGGTACTCAGGGCCGAGGATTTGAAACACTCTAGGGGCTCCTCAAGAACGCGATTGACGTCAGCCCCATACGCCGCATGAAAAAAGAAGTCGATAGAATGTCGCTCGAAGATGCGTTTGATCACGCGCTCGTCGGCAACACTGCCCAATTCGATCGACACGCGCGTGTCCAGGGCGTCCATGAAAAACTGTGAGTCAGGTTTGTCCGAACGGATGAGCGTGACGACGTACGCGCCATACTCCAGAAGGCGGCGCACTAACCAGCCTCCCAAGAATCCGGTCGCCCCTGCCACCAAAACGGTTTTTCCCTGCCAGAAGGTTGAGGTCATCAATAGAGCCTTTCTCTCAGCTGTCTTGTATTGCAGTCATGTGGTTTTGTAGCAGGTAACGTTCCCAAAAAGAGCGGTCATACCGTGGCCAGGCGTGGCAACCAAATGGCAGAGTGTGTTGATTGAGCTCGAAGCACTGCCGAGGTACGACTTCGAAAGCGAAACGCAACCCCACCTCGAACGGTGCCACCTTAAACTGAGCATCATAGTGAACCGCCCGGTCTGACCAGAAATGGTCTTCATTTTTAGTTCCGTCCGGACGCAGCGGCCATAGCTCCACTTCTCGCTGTACGCCATTGAACCGTTTAATCTGTTTGAACCACTTTCTGGGGATATGGAGGCCGCGCGCGTACCAGGCCTTGCCCGACAAGATGCTCTGCCAGTAAATTTCAGGATCGATCCAATACTTGCCCGATGACAACACTCGCAGAAAACTTTCGACTTTCCTCAGAGAGAATCCGCCATTTCCGACACGCGGGGACCCGACCCAAGGACTGTCCGCACTCTGCAACCAGGGTGCTCCAATATAATCCCAATCCATGGCGCACCATTCCAGCAAGCGATCCGAAAACACTAGGGCGTCAAGATGATAGATAAGAAGGTATTGATAGTGGCGAAAGGCATGATAAAAAGTGGGCGATAGCATCAGCTTGTTATTGGCAAGGGCGCTGCCAAAGTACGAGTCAGGAAACCGCCGCAGCTGAAATCCAGGTCGTTTAATCTTGAGACTCTGTGGCACCACCAGAAACTTGTCGTATCGACTCAGGAAATGTTCCACATGGCGGAATGAGATTTCTTCATCCGGAGTAAACTGCGCCCGGGGGTATCCCGGCACAACGACCGCCACACTATGCGCATCCACCGAGTTAGGCTGCAACCTCATCCTCCTTTTGCGCCTCACGACATCGCAAATGATCGTTCAATCCAGACAAGTGTGCCTTGAGACCTCGCACGAGGTTGACGGAGGGAAGCCTGATTTCGTTTTCATCGCACCGGACCGTGGCCTTCCGCTTCATCAGAACACGTGGGGCGTCGAGTGTCGCCTCATTCCCATCAGCGCCGTGGTCGCTCGCGAAGAGCTGCATGTATATGAGGAGATGATGGAATCGAACCGTACTCGTAGCAATGCGCTATGGCCGAATTGGTTAAGACATTGAAGCAAAACCGGCTGAAACGGTGCGCCGCCCCGGCGGACGTCAGCCGATTCACCGCGAGGCGTTCGAGAAATCGAGGTGACTTCGTGGCTTGATAAATATTGGTGGCCATTCATGCATGCCTTCAACGGGTCCCGCATTTCCTCGACAGTCCCTCACACTCCGTGGCCGAGATGATTAGGCGATTGATAATTATGTAGGCCAACCGTGTAGGTAACGGCCATGTCTGAGTTTTCCCGCACAAACATTGAGGAATGGATCCTGCCTGATGCAAGCCGATAGGCCGCGCGGTCCGCACCGCCGGCCACATCGTACGTACTGAGATGAACAATCTTCATTGAGTTGTGGTTCAGAGGC
>DAISKX010000684.1:0-1988 GCA_036820725.1 Nitrospiraceae bacterium | reverse complement strand
GCCTTCATGAATAATGCGGGCGAGGGTTCTACCAGCCACCGGCGAGAAAGGCTTATTGGCCGTACTTCCTTTCGAGTTCCTTGGCAAAAGCCGTCTATTTCGTTATCAGACATGCTTTCATGTCCTTCAATGATTTTCCATACATGTTCTTGACGGCGGCGCGGACCATTGGTTCGCGGATTGTACCCCAGGAGGATCAAAACGGCCAGACAATCGCTTCCGGCAATTTTCCAGAAAGGAGGATGACGAGTGTAGCTATTAGTCACGAAGCTCGATGACCGGCCCGACCTTGCTCAGTCCCCTTTTTGATCCGATAGTATCGTCCGGTCACTCAAAGCCGCTTTGCATAAGCCGTCCAGCCTCGCTAGAATTTCCTTCAGTAGTCTTTTAGGACATCCCCAGTACAAAGGAGGCCTTCATCATGACGCCCATGGAAATCGGAAAAGAACTGGTGACGCTGTGCCGGGAGAAGAAGAACCTCGAAGCGATCGAGAAGTTCTACAGCCCGGCTGTAGAGAGTGTGGAGGCAGAGGCGATCCCCCAGATCGGCAAGGTTCAGAAGGGTATCGAAGCCATCAAAGGGAAAAACCGGCAATGGTTTGAGAACAGCCAGATCCACGGTCTTGAGGTGAATGGTCCGTTCCCCAACGGGGATCAATTCATAGTCCACTTCACGTACGATGTCACTCCGAAACAATCGGGCAAACGGATGAGCATGTCAGAAATGGGGTTGTATACGGTGCGTGATGGAAAGATTGCCAGGGAGGAATTCTTTTACTCGATGTGAGGAAGAGTATAGAAGGGCTCCAGGCTGTCTGACCTCTCCCGTCTATCTACACCTGCTCTCGGTTATGCCCTGATACCTGCCCCTCGACAAGAGCACATACGTTCTGGCATACATCGCCGGGATTGGACTGCCTATGACCCTCATCCAGATCGTCACGATCCTTGTCTGCCTGGCCGCCGCGTTCAGCTACCTCAATCATCGTTTCATGAACCTGCCGCTCACGATCGGCATGATGGCGTTTGCGCTGACGATCTCGTTGGTGCTCCTGACCCTGGGCAAGATGGGCTATGCCGTCGAGTTGCATGCCGAAACGTTCGTCCGGGGAATCGACTTCAACGAAACGGTGCTGCGTGGCATGCTCGGCTTGCTTCTCTTCGCGGGAGCGCTGCACGTCAATCTCGAAGAGCTGTTGGAGGAGAAGTGGTTCGTGAGCGTGCTCGCCTCCATCGCCGTCCTCGTGTCAGCGGCAGTGGTGGGGCTCCTCACCTACTATGTGTTCCGATTCGCGGGCCTCGAGATTCCGCTCGTGGGCTGCTTTTTATTCGGCGCCCTGATCTCGCCCACCGACCCCATCGCGGTGCTGGCGATCCTCAAAACCGCTGGGGTGCCCAAACGGCTGG
Source organism: Nitrospiraceae bacterium (assembly GCA_036820725.1). Taxonomy (GTDB): domain Bacteria; phylum Nitrospirota; class Nitrospiria; order Nitrospirales; family Nitrospiraceae; genus DASSBQ01. The sequence continues at coordinate 581 of DAISKX010000684.1, read as the reverse complement.
AAGTCCAAATCGCCGGCGAATCCCTCTTCAATGATGGCGTGGCGGTCGCCCTCTTCGTGGCGTTGTCGGCTGTGGCCGCGACCGGCAAGGCAACCCCGGGCGCGTTCGCGATGTTGTTGCCTCAGGTGGCGATCGGCGGAACGCTCGTGGGATTGGTGACGGGCTATATTGCCTACTGGATGATGAAGTCCATCGAGCAACATATCGTGGAGACGTTCATCTCGCTCGCCCTGGCCATGGGGGGATACGCCCTGGCTGAAGCCCTGCACACATCGGGGCCGATTGCCGTGGTCGTTGCCGGATTGATGATCGGCAACCAGGGCCGCCATCTGGCGATGTCGGACAAGACCCGTGAATATCTGGATACCTTCTGGGAACTGGTGGATGAGATTCTGAATGCGATCCTCTTCGTCCTCATCGGTCTCGAGATCCTCGCCATACGCTTCGACCCCATCTATCTGCTCGCAGGCGTGATCGCGATCGCGATCGTGCTGTTCGCGCGGTTTGTCAGCGTGAGCCTGCCGGTACAGATATTCTGCCTCTTCCAGCAATTTACCGAGCGGGTCACGCTCGTGTTGACC
>DAISKX010000683.1:0-2011 GCA_036820725.1 Nitrospiraceae bacterium | reverse complement strand
GCCCAAGGATCGGCTGGTCCGCCTCGGCTGTCTTCGGAGCGAACGACTGCGGCAACACGATAGGGCGGCCCTGCCGTTTCTTCGCAGGATTTCTCCGACGCGGTGTGCTCACCGGACGCGCTCCACGAATGCACGAGTGCGGGTGTCGATCTTGATCGTTTCTCCCACCTCCAGGTAAAGAGGCACTTTGATGGTCGCGCCGGTTTCCACTTTGGCCGGCTTGTTTCCGCCGGAGGCCGTGTCGCCCCGGACACCCGGTTCAGCATCGACCACCTTGAGTTCGATGAAGATGGGCAATTCGACCGCAATAGGACGATGTTCATACACCAGGATGGTGGAAACCGTGTTTTCTTTCAACAAATCGGCATTCGATCCCAATTGTCTTTTCTCATAGGTAAATTGTTCATAGGTCTCGGTGTCCATGAATGTATAGGAATCACCTGTCGCATAGAGAAACTGCATGTCGCGTTCTTCCAGATCCGGTTCCTCGAAGCGTTCTCCCGACCGAAACGTGCGATCCAGAACATTACCGGTTATGTAGCTTTTCAATTTGGTTCGAACAAAGGCTCCGCCCTTGCCCGGTTTGACGTGTTGAAACTCAACGATATAAAAAGGATCTCCTTCGACAAGCAGTCTGCTTCCGTTACGAAATTCAGCGGTGGTAATCACAACTTTTTCCTCACAAACAATTACAACCTCATAATCTTATGACGTGGAACGAGTGCGTGCCTTTGGACGGCCTAGGGCAGGCCGGCGGGTCCTGGTTGCCTTCGAGCGTACCGCCTCGAGGTGCTCTGCGAGACCGCGCAATGCCAACAAGTACCCGCTCGGACCGAAGCCGGATATTTGCGCGAGGGCGACGCCTGCAACAAACGACTTGTGTCGAAACTCCTCACGTTGATGGATGTTGGAGAGGTGGACCTCGACTGTCGGCACGGCCACAGCAACGATGGCATCCCGAATGGCAATGCTCGTATGCGTATAGCCTGCCGGATTGATGACGATGCCGTCAAATCGCCCTTTCGCCTCTTGAATCCAGGTCACCAGCTCCCCTTCCAGGTTGGACTGGCGAATTGTGATATCGAACTGTTCTTGCCGGGCGAATCGGGTGATCGCTGCGTCCACTGCTCCGAGCGTAGCCGTCCCGTAGATGGATTTCTCTCGGGTCCCCAAGAGGTTCAAATTGGGACCATGAAGCACGAGCAGCCGCAGCATTTCTCTGTCAGTCGTTTTTCAAATGGCTGCAGCTCAATGGTCTGCTGGCAGCGGCGGCATTGTAACAGGGTACTAGAAACGGGTCAAACGGGACAAAGTGAGGAGGACCGGAGGGATTACAGCGAGCTGACATCACTGTCATGGTTGGATTGAATCGTCCGCAGCCAGGCTTCAAGACGGGCAACAGTCGCAGCGGTTGCGAGGGTCTTGGTATCCGGTTCCGGAAACGAATCGGCTGAATCTGGTGTCATTGCGGAAACAGGTGGCTGGGCAGGAGCCGAAGTCGCGACCGATACTTTCGGACTCGTATCCTGGTCAGCAACTTTTTTGAGACGTTTTTTCTCGCGCTTCTCACGCGGCGTATCATGGTCGTCGGGAATGCCAGTAATGCTGCGACGAATGGCAAGGGCTTCCTCGTCGTACGGATTGACATCGAGGATCGCAGTACATGATTTGAGTGCGACATCTGCTTTGCCTTCCAGTGCAAATAGTTTCGCGAGGATTCGATGGGCACGTAGGTTGTCGGGGCTCTGTTTCACCACTTCTTCAAGAATAGCTTTGGCTTTGACGGACTGTCCAAGTTGATCGTAGACACGGCCCAGCGCGGCCATGGCGGTGACGAAGCCCGGATAGACTTTTAAGCCGTCCTCGAGCACACCCGCCGCTTCCTGCCACATCCCCGCTTTTATATAGGATTCGGCGAGCGGCATGAACGTTTTGGAGCGAGGATCCTTTGCGAGCGCCGTCGCAAGCCGGTCGATTTCGGCGGCTATGTTGGGATCAATACGATCGAGAG
>DAISKX010000682.1:0-2026 GCA_036820725.1 Nitrospiraceae bacterium | reverse complement strand
CCCAATAGCGTGAGATCAAAGGTACTGATCATCGGTACGATTCCTCACTATTTTGGTGATGGACACATATCAGGCACATGTTCTCAATCGGTATGAGGGATTCAGAGCCTGTGTGGATGAAATGACGGTTGGATGTGGCGGAGACGACGACAAACTGAGAGGTTTCTGCAAAATTTTGTGTGTACACGGTTTGCGCAAGGCCGGACGGTACCCTACTATAAGTCATGGGCGAGTACAAGGTCTTCAGACCCGTTGCTGGAGGAAAGGTCGCAGGTATTTCACGTAGGGAGAGATCAGAGCCACATCCTTACGTGTCATGAGCTTTCGAATCGTGAGCCGAACGCCTTCCGGTGACATGAGGAAGGCGTGTTTTTTGGGGGAGACTTACATCACGACCACGGGCTGCCCGCTGAACAGGCGGTTTGTGGCTTTCACAAGGAGGTGAGCTATGCTGCGCTATGTTATCACTCTGCTGAGTCTGATTGTCGGATTTCTCCCATCCGCCGCCTGGGCTGAAGAGGTTGTCAACGCATATAGAAGACCGAATGCGATTCTGTACTACAGTGTGATTGCCTTCGTGCTGATTTATGGCCTGCACGATACCTTTCGTACCAAATGGGTGACCTGGACTGGGGTCGTCGTGCTTCCGCTCCTGTTCTATATGCTGCTGCCGTCACAGTGAGGTCGGCGAGAAGATGGGGTTTGCAAGCCTGAGAACTAACCGTGTGGAACAATGCGGGCTTGAGAGCACCGAGACTTGTTCCTGCGCGTTGCACATTTTCCATGATAGGGCGCATTGACCTCGATCCACTGCATGGCTTCCGAAGGCGGGGCTGCCTGCTAGAGCAGGCAGCCCCCGCTGCGGCGTTACTTGACGATATCGAGGAGTTCTACTTCGAAGACCAGCGTCGCGCCCGGCTTGATGGCCGGCGGTGACCCGCGATCGCCGTAGGCAATACCTGACGGACACACCAACCGACTTTTTCCGCCCACTTTGATCTTTTGTACGCCCTCGGTCCAGCACTTGATGACCTGGTTGAGGGGAAATGTGGCTGGTTCGCCGCGCTTGACTGAACTGTCGAACACAGTGCCGTCGATCAGTGTTCCATGATAGTGAACTTTCACCGTGTCCGTTGTCTTGGGGTTAGCGCCCTTCCCTTCCTTTATGGTGGTCAGGATCGCACCGGACTCGGTCTTCGTAGCTCCCGGTTCTGCTGCGGCCTTGGCCAGGAAAGCGGTCCCTGTTTTCTTCTCGCCTTCTGCGAGTGCGGCGGTCCGCGTCTGTTCCAGTTGTTGGATCTTAGGGCCGAAGGTCTTGAGCTCCACCTTGGAAGGATGTTTCATAACCCCATCCGTAATCCCGGATTTAACCATCTCCAGCTCGGCCTGGTTCAATGAGAACACGCCGAGTGATTGACTGATCGCGATCCCCAAGGCATAGAGGGTTTTCTGTTCATCCGTGGCAGGATCGGAAGCACCGGCGAAGGCCAGCGATGCCATGAGAATGAACGTTGCCGACACACTGGTGAAAACGATTCGCATGAGACATCCTTTCTTGTGCGTCGCAGTATTGCGACGGAGTTCCCGTGTCCTGATGATCCATGACCTGCCTAAATTAGGCCAGGCAGCGCCTGCACACAAGACAATTTTTTGCGGGCGTGGTACTGGGGCCATGATGTCAGGCGAGACTCGTCCAGGGACGAGGCCGCTCGCATGGATCGGGCTTTTCCTTTTCCGTCATATTTGTTTAGACTGACGCGGCGAGCCGCATGACGGATCATACTGCCGTTTTTGTATCGGATGATGAAGGACTCGATGCCATTACATTGCAGAATGTGGGGCTGAAAATCGAGCCGGCGATGGAGGTCTATCATGGGATGCTTTTCGAAGGTCGTGACGCTGCCAGCGTTGCAATATTATGCGGGGAAGCTCGGCCTCAGCATAGGGTATGCCGTCAACAACCAAGGTGTCGCGGTGGGATTAGCCTCGGCGGCATGGACCATCGTAGGTAATAAGCCTTGGAATT
>DAISKX010000681.1:0-2084 GCA_036820725.1 Nitrospiraceae bacterium | reverse complement strand
AGCGGAGGCGACATGGGAAGACCAAAAATTACCGTTGTAGGCGCAGGCAATGTCGGAGGTACGGCTGCGCAACGGTTGGCGGAAAAAGATAGTTACGATGTGGTGCTCGTGGACATTGTGCCTGGTATTCCACAGGGCAAGGCTCTCGATCTCACGCAGGCCGGACCGGTGTGCGGGTACAGCACGCGTGTCGTGGGAACGAATGGGTATGACGAAACCGCCGGGTCGGCCGTTGCGGTCATCACTTCCGGAATGCCACGCAAGCCGGGAATGAGCCGGGACGAGCTGCTCGTAACGAATGCCAAGATCGTTCAGAATGTGGTGAAAGAAATCGTATCCCGATCGCCTGACGTCATTCTTCTTCTGGTCACGAACCCGCTCGATGCCATGGTCCATGTCGCGCTTCAGGTCAGCAAGCTTCGGAAGTCCCGGGTGTTGGGCATGGCAGGCGTTTTGGATACCGCTCGTCTCCGGTCATTCGTCGCAGAAGAACTTGGAGTCTCCGGGACCACGGTCGAGGCGATGGTCTTGGGAGGACACGGTGATACCATGGTGCCGTTGCTGCGTCACACGACTGTGGGTGGGACGCCGATTACCGAACGGCTGTCCAAGGAGCGGATGGATAGTCTGATCAAGCGTACCCAAGACGGCGGGGCGGAAATCGTCGGCCTGCTGAAATCAGGAAGTGCATTCTATGCGCCATCAGCGTCGGTCGTGGACATGGTCGAAGCGATCATGAAGGACCAAAAGCGTGTCCTTCCCTGCGCCGTGCTGTGTGAGGGCGAATACGGGCTGCAGAATGTTATCGTGGGCGTTCCGGCAAGGCTCGGCCGGGGCGGTGCAGAAGGTATTGTCGAGTATGATTTAACCGCCGAAGAGCGCTCGGCACTGAACACATCGGCTGGAGCGGTACGGGAACTATGTGCCGTTGTCGATCGTCTTCTGCCACGTTAAGCCACAGCCGGACTTCCCTTCCTTGACAAGAACGCGTAGGCTGCAGTAGACAATTCAACTTAGCAATAAACTGAGAAGGTGAGGGAGCTATGAAATTTTTAGAGAATCCGTCCCAGACTATGTGGGTGGGGTTTGGGTTGGCAATCGTTCTCATCGTACTGTATCTGGGAATAGCCGGAATCAGCGCGGCCGAGACGGACTGGTTTGGGTTGGTGTTTCGATGGATTCACCTCTTGGCGGGCATTACCTGGATTGGGTTGTTGTATTTCTTCAATCTCATCAATGCCGCCTTCCTGAAGAGCCTCGATGGGCCGACAAAAAACATCGTAATCCCGAAGCTCATGCCGTCAGCGTTGAACTGGTTCCGTCACGGGGCGACGGTCACCGTGCTCGCCGGTCTTGTCCTCTACTTCCATCTGTATTCCAAAGGGGGAACCGGGGCTATCGCATTGGGTATCGGGGGTCTCCTGGGCATCATCATGATGGCCAATGTGCATGGGATTATTTGGCCCAATCAGAAAAAGATCATCGCGGCCGTCTCTCAAGCGGCAGCCGGAGGACCACCGCCTCCTGCCGAAATGGCGCAATGGGGTAAAACCGCTCTCATGGCCTCCCGTATCAATTTCATGCTCTCAATTCCCATGCTGTTGTTTATGGGGGCCGGCAGCCACCTCAAGTAATCTTAAGGGAGTGATCGGGGCCGGCCGTCGAGGAGGACAGCGGTCCCGATCCTCACCTTCATGTTTCCAATATTTTGTCCGCTTAACGGATGAGTTCCCTTTAGACCATCTTTTTCCTAGGTCCATGGTCCTAAGCGGTTGAGATTCAGGCCTATTCTCGTCTAGTTGGCTTGACGATCGACAGGGGCGGCCTTATAGTACCGTTGTCATGTTCCAGACCACCTTGTAAAGGGCATCATGGCTATCGCAGCAGAACCAAGAGTTCTCCAGAAGCTCGACGGAGCACCCTGGGAGATTGACCCATATCTCCGCTCTGGAGGTTATGATGCCTGGCAGAAGTGTTTGAAAGAGCTGACTCCCGATGACATCGTGGGAGAAATCAAGCGCGCCGGTCTTCGCGGCCGGGGGGGCGCCGGATTTCCAACCGGCACCAAGTGGGACAAGGTGCTA
>DAISKX010000680.1:0-2095 GCA_036820725.1 Nitrospiraceae bacterium | reverse complement strand
CTGCAAACCATCCGGTTACAGAAGACCATCGCTGCGAGTTGCTTCGCAGTCGTCTACCGTTTATCGCAGGAGCCCGAATAACCCATGTATAAAATTATAAACGCCCTCACAATCTTATGGGTCACCTGGTATGTGCCTTTCGCCTCGGTCTATGGGATGACACAAATTCCTCCTGACGCCAAAATCGAGGCCGACCAGCAGACCATGCTCGAATTGACAAGCACGTTCGACCAGGCTGAAGAGTCGATCCGTTCGCGTAATTTAGATTCGCTCATGGAACTCTATTCGGAGCAGTACCGGCATCATGGGCTCAAAAAATCTGACATCCGTAAGATCTGGGAAGAGCTGTTCTCGAAATACGACCTCATCGCGAACATTCACATTTTTTCTGCCGTCCGAAAGGTGGGACAAGGGGTGCAGACCAGGGCCGAGATCACCTGCACCGGTGCTTTATGGGCCACCTCCAAGAACACCAAGGATCGTGTCCCGATCGATAGCTGGCATCACGAAGTGCATCATCTTATAAAGGAGAAAGGGATGTGGCGCATCATCGGCAATCCCAGCGAAGGACTCCCTCGTCCAAGAATGTTTGGCATGGCACCGCACCCGCTTTTCTAGCCGTATCTCCATACCGTGACACCTGTTGCACCACTCCTGCCTGTGCGGTATGAGTCGTTATGAACCCGGATTGTCCTCATCGTCGAATCCGCCCGTTGTTTCTCCCTCCGATCAGTGATCTGCCGCATGAGTCCGGACATATCATTCTCAAGGATGGCACGGCGGCGGAGTTGCGGGTCGCCCACCCATCAGACGCCGGCGCGTTCCGGCTGTTCGTCGACCGTCTGTCTCCGGAATCCAAACGGCATCGCTTCTTTTCGACGACGCGGCCGTCCGCAGAGGTCATCCAGTCACTCTGCGATTCGTCCAACCTCCATGTCCAGATGACACTCATCGCACTACGTCCGTCGGACGGCCGCTGGATGATCGTTGCCGCCGGCACCTATACAGCACGCGATGCGGAAACCGCTGAAGTGTCACTGGCAGTGGACGACGCACTGCACGGTAAGGGCATGGGAACGATTCTCCTGGAACATCTCGCCCTCCTGGCTATCCGACAGGGCTTTACCAAATTATGGGCCGTCACGCATGCCGACAATCTGGCGATGCGCGAGGTCTTTCGCGAATCCGGCTTTCCCTGGCATGAATATCTTGAAGGAGGGGACATCGAAGTCGAACTGTCGCTCACGCCCACCGACCGACCGGTGAGACAATCGGAATGGCGGGAACGCGTCGGGACCGTCGCGTCGCTCCGCCCGTTTTTTTATCCGCGAGGGGTGGCCGTGATCGGCGCCTCGCGGAATCCTACCGGCATCGGTTACCGTGTCCTCGACGCCCTCGTGGGCAATCACTTTCACGGGGCCGTCTACCCCGTGAATCCACACGCAGTTGAACTCGCTGGGCTTCGTGTCTATCCGGCGATCAACGCCGTCCCCGGACCGGTGGATCTGGCGGTGATTGTCGTGCCTCGCGAGGCTGTCTTTGCGGTCATCGAGCAATGCGCCGGAAAAGAGGTCCGTGCCATCGTGGTCCTCACAGCGGGTTTTGCCGAGGTGGGCGCGGAGGGGCGCGATCTTCAGCAGCTGCTCCTGGAAAAGGTCCGCCGTCACGGAATGCGGATGGTCGGCCCGAATTGCTTCGGGCTTCTCAATACCGATCCGGCTGTCCGGCTCAATGTGACATTCACTCCCGTGTTTCCACCGTCTGGACACGTCGCCATGTCGTCGCAAAGCGGAGCACTTGGCCTCGCGGTCCTGAGCGCTGCCCGTCGTCTGCAACTCGGAATATCCACATTTGTGAGCGTCGGGAACAAGGCCGACATTTCGGTCAACGACCTGTTGCAGTACTGGGAGAACGATGCGGAAACCGATGTCATTGTGCTGTACGTCGAATCCTTTGGGAACCCTCGCCGGTTTGCACCGATAGCCCGGCGAGTCAGCCTCACCAAACCCGTCGTGGCCATGAAAGCCGGTCGATCGACAGCCGGGCGACGTGCGGCCGGGTCTCACACCGCCGCCCTCGCCGCCAGCAACGTAGG
>DAISKX010000679.1:0-2099 GCA_036820725.1 Nitrospiraceae bacterium | reverse complement strand
GCGTGCAGCGCGCCCATGGTGGGCACGAAGCCGATCGTGACCCCTTCACGACGGAGCTGCCTGCTCCAGACCGACATCGCGGCAAGCGACCGAATCGTCCTCACGCGGAAGACTCGTCGTGCCGGGGAGCATGACAGGACGGCCGGGAACCATAACGGCTGCCGGACGGAAGCTCCAGCCGGCGTACGATCGACTGATCCGTCAATACGCGAAGCAGTTCCGTCACGGTGCGATGAAGCACCGGGTGCAGCCAGTCCGGGGCGACTTCGACCAGGGGTGCAAGGACGAAACGTCGCTGGTGGAGCCGGGGATGAGGAATGAGAAGGCCTGGTTCCTTGATGACGCGATCGTCATAGAACAGGATGTCCAGGTCGAGTGTGCGCGGACCCTTGCGATGATCGAGATCCCGACCCAGCGCCCGTTCAATTTCCTGGAACACTTCGAGTAGACTCTCCGGCGTGATATCGGTTTCTAATCGGGCGACTCCGTTTAGAAACCATTCCGGGCCAGGAGAGGCCCCATCGTCGACCGGCTCGGTTTCATACAGGGAGGAGACCGCATCGAGCCGTGAATGGGGTAGCAGACTCAACAGTATCAGCGTCCGGTCGCAAAAATCAAGCCGGTTACCGACATTTGAGCCAAAGCCGATAAGGGCAGTAGCCATAATCGATCGTCACTCGTCAACCGACAAACGTTAAAAAATGGGTCCTCGTCCCCCGTCCCCACGATTGACGAATGTCGATTGACGTCCTGTCAAAACCCAGCCTTGCGCATCCGGTCCACCGCTTCAGCCAGCCGCTCCTTGGAGGTCGTGACGGTCATGCGAGTATAGCCTTCACCCGGCGCACCGAAACCGTTCCCAGGGGTCGTCACGATCCCTGCCTTTTCCAATAGGTGCGCCGTGAAAGAGGCGCTGGTGTACCCCTTCGGCACTGTCACCCAGACATAAAAGGCCGCAGGAGGTGGATCGACCTCGAGCCCGAGTTGTTGCAGTCCCGGCACGAGCACATCGCGGCGCTCCTGGTAAATCTTGCGCAGGCCGTCGGTGACCGAATCATCAAGATTGAGAGCCGTAATGCCGGCTTCCTGAATCGCCTGGAAGACTCCCGAGTCCAGGTTGCTCTTCACCTTACCCAATCCTGCCAGGACATCTTTGTTTCCCACAACGAAACCAAGTCGCCAGCCGGTCATGTTGTATGTTTTCGACAGCGAGTGAAACTCGACGCCGACGTCTTTGGCGCCATCGACTTCCAGAAAACTGGCGGGACGTTTGCCGTCATAGAAGATTTCCGAGTAGGCCGCATCATGGCACACGATGATCTGATTGGTATGGGCGAACTCGACCACCTTCTTGAAGTAGTCCTTGTCTATGATGACCGACGTGGGATTGTTGGGTGAATTCAGCCACATCAGCTTGGCCTTCTTGGCTACGTCTTTGGGAATGGCTTGCAGGTCGGGGAGAAAGCCGTTCTCTTTTGTCAGCGGCATGAGGTGGGACATCCCTCCTGAGAAACTGGTTCCCACGGGATAGACGGGGTACCCGGGACTGGGCACTAACACGACGTCACCAGGATCGACAAAGGCGAGGGGTACGTGCCCGATGCCTTCCTTCGAGCCGATCAGGGTCAACACTTCTGAAGCGGGATCAAGCATGACATGGAAGCGGCGCCGGTACCAATCAGCCACGGCCTTGCGAAAGGACAGCATGCCTTCATAGGACGGATATTGGTGATGCTTCGGATCGCCGGCGGCGGTGCGCAGGCTCTCGATGATCGGGGCCGGAGTCGGCAAGTCGGGATCACCGATGCCGAGATTAATGATGTTCACGCCTCGCGCGATGGCTTCCTGCTTCATCTTGTCGATGGCAGCAAACAGATACGGCGGCAACGTTTTGATACGGGTGGCATACTCAATGGGAAAACCGGACATGCTGCGAAGCTCCTTTCCTTGAGCTCAGAATAGCGAGCCGATAGACTACAGGAGGAACAACATGGCAATCAATCTTAGCCCGCATTATTCATAGGGATTCGTGACGAAACCGCCGAGACGCCATGCGAGACTGGCGCGCGGAGGCGCGAAGAAGGGAGGCATCCTTGAAC
>DAISKX010000678.1:0-2109 GCA_036820725.1 Nitrospiraceae bacterium | reverse complement strand
AATACCAAGGACGGAATGGGCATCAAGCTGCTCCAGAAGGCCGGACTTGTGACCGCGATCATCACGCAGGAATCCACGAAGTTGGTGAGCCGTCGCGCCCAGAAGTTGGCCATTCCCGAAGTCCACCAAGGTGCCTTTGACAAGCTTTCGGTCTTGCAAGATCTCATCAATCGATATGGATTGACGATGAAGCATGTCGCCTACATCGGTGATGATGTCAATGATGTGCAAGCACTCAAGGCCGTAGGTTTTTCAGCCGCCCCTGCCGACAGCCAGCCTCCGGCACTATCAGCGGTGGACTATGTCTGTCAAAAAAAAGGTGGGGAAGGTGCGGTTCGAGAGGTCGCCGACCTGATACTTTCCATTCAGATTCCGCAACCGGTTCGTGAGAAGAGCCTGCGAGTCGAATGAAAGAACGCCCATGACGACGCGTCAGCATCTCTATCCTGTCATCTTGGCCGGCGGGAGCGGCACCCGGTTCTGGCCGTTGAGCCGCCATCTCTATCCGAAGCAGTTACTGCGCATCATGGGCGATCATACGTTGATCCAGCAGACGATGCGTCGGGTGCTGGGTTGCGCGGACGCCGGCCAGGTATTGATTTCCACGACTCCAAGCCAGGCCGATTCGATTCGCGTCCAGTTGAGCGACTGGAAGGATGCGTTACGAGAGAATTTCGTGGTTGAACCCGTCGGACGCAACACGGCGCCGGCTATTGCGCTGGTCGCGCTCGACCTGATCCGCAGAGACCCTGAAGCGATCATGGTCGTCCTGCCGGCTGATCATGTGGTGACAGGAGAGAAAGCCTTTCGAGCGGCAGTGGCACTGGGTGCAGAGCTGGCGATGAAAGAATATTTGGTGACGTTCGGTATCACGCCGACGAGACCTGAAACCGGGTATGGATATATCCAGCCGAACAGGCGCATTCGCTTGATGACGAAGGGAAAGCTGACAGGTCATCCTGTGGCACGGTTTGTCGAGAAACCGAATGCCGGGAAGGCCGCGCAATATTTGCGAAGCGGTAATTACTATTGGAATAGCGGCATGTTTGTCTGGAAAGCCGCGACGATTCTCCAGGAACTCCACAGCCATCAGCCTGTCCTGAGCAGGATGATGTCCGATATCCATCACATGATCGTCTCCGGTCAGCAGCCCCGCATGGTTGAAGGCAGCTATCGGAAAGTACCGGCCGTTTCCATTGACACGGGGGTGATGGAGCGATCCAGTCGTGCCGTCATGATTCCGGTGGGATTTCAGTGGTCGGATGTCGGTAACTGGAGCAGCTTGGAGGAGGTCGCTCCGCGGGACAAGTCGGGGAATGTCGTGACCGGACGAGTCGTCGATCTCGGCAGCCGGAACTCCGTGATCTATGCCGACCGGCGCGTTGTCGCGACCATCGGCTTGGAAGACATGGTGGTGGTGGACACGCCGGATGCGACCCTGGTCTGTCCGAAAGACAAGTCTCAGGACGTCAAAAAAGTCGTCGAAATTCTCAAACGACAAGGAGCGCCCGAACATCTCGAGCACCTCACGGTCTTTCGGCCATGGGGCTCGTATACGGTGTTGGAAGAAGGGCAGGGGTACAAGGTCAAACGGGTGACCGTCAATCCTCGTGGCCGGCTGTCCCTGCAAATGCATCACAAGCGGAGTGAACACTGGGTGGTGATCGCCGGAACGGCCCGCGTCACCCGCGGGAAGGAAATTTTCGATCTGACCGTCGGGCAGAGTACGGCGATTCCGGTTGAGACACCGCATCGGCTGGAGAATCCTGGATCGGACATTCTCCATATTATCGAGGTTCAGAACGGCCTCTATGTGGGAGAGGATGATATTGTCCGGTTCCAGGACGATTACGGGCGGACCACCAAAGGGCAGTGAAAAAGGGCAGTGAAAGGACACAATGGGATTGTTTCGGGAATACGATATCCGGGGTATTGTAGGCAAAGAACTCACCGATGACACGGCCGAACGAATCGGTCTCGCCTATGCCTCGATGGCCGGCGGCAAAGGGGTGAAGACGGTCAGTCTGGGCCGTGACGGGCGGTTGAGTTCACCCGGATTGCACGCGGGTTTGGTGCGGGGTCTGTTGTCCGGTGGACTCGACGTCATCA
>DAISKX010000677.1:0-2127 GCA_036820725.1 Nitrospiraceae bacterium | reverse complement strand
CCTGAAGCGTTCGCGGTATGCCGCGAAGCCTCCCGGCGCACGCTTGGCATGCGCCATTTCGACGTGCAGTTGATCGGCGGCATGATTCTCCATAGGGGGCGCATCGCGGAAATGAAGACAGGGGAAGGTAAGACCCTCGTTGCCACGCTTGCCTTATACCTCAACGCCCTGGAGGGAAAGGGTGTGCACCTCGTCACCGTCAACGATTACCTGGCGAAGCGTGATGCCCAATGGATGGGCCCGCTGTATCATTCACTCGGGCTCTCGGTGGGCGTCATCCAGCACGATGCCTCGTTCTTCTTCGATCCGGCCTTCGATGCGGCCGATAAACGCCTGCAATATCTTCGACCTTGTTCGCGGCACGAAGCCTACCGGGCGGATATTACCTACGGCACGAACAATGAGTACGGATTCGATTACCTTCGCGACAATTTGATTGTCAGCGATTTGAGCCAGTGTGTGCAGCGGGAGCTGAATTTCGCCATCGTCGATGAGGTTGACAGCATTTTAATCGACGAATCCCGCACTCCTCTGATCATTTCCGGCCCGACCGATCAGTCCACCGACCTGTACTATCGGATCAATGCCATCATCCCTCAGCTCAAGATGGAGCAGGACTACACCATCGAGGAAAAAACCAAGACCGCTTCGCTGACGGAGGAGGGCAACGTTCGCGTCGAAAAGCTGCTGGGGGTGGACAACCTCTACGACATCAAGCACATGGATCTCGTCCACCACGTTGTCAAGGCGCTCCAGGCGCACGCGCTGTACAAACGGGACGTCGACTATGTGGTGAAAGATGGAGAGGTCATCATCGTCGACGAGTTTACGGGTCGCATGATGCCCGGGCGGCGATGGAGTGACGGACTCCATCAGGCCGTGGAAGCAAAAGAAGGGGTGAAGATCGCGAACGAAAATCAGACCTTGGCGTCGGTCACCTTCCAGAACTTTTTCCGGATGTACAAAAAACTGGCCGGTATGACGGGGACGGCAGATACCGAAGCCGCAGAATTTGCCAAGATTTACAACCTCGACGTCAATGTGGTCCCGACGAATCGCTCCATGGTCCGGAAAGACTACGCGGACGTGGTCTATCGGACGGAAAAGGAAAAATTCAACGCCATCGTCGAGGAGATCAAGGACTGCTATGAACGAGGCCAGCCCGTCCTGGTCGGCACCATTTCGATCGAGAAATCGGAACGTCTTGCCGGCTATCTCAGCCGCCACGGCATCAAGCACAATGTCTTGAACGCCAAATATCACGAAAAGGAAGCGGAGATCATCGCCCAGGCGGGTCGCAAGGGCGGCGTCACCATCGCGACCAATATGGCGGGCCGCGGGACGGACATTCTGCTCGGCGGAAACGCCGACTTTCTCTTCAAGCGCGTGCTGTATCAAGACGAGAGTCTCCCGGATGCCCGAAAACTGGAAATCTTCGAGCAAATCAAGGCCGAATGCGAGAAGGACAAACAGGAGGTGGTCGCCGCCGGCGGCTTGCATATTCTCGGCACGGAACGGCACGAAAGTCGCCGTATCGACAATCAGTTGAGAGGTCGGGCCGGGAGACAGGGAGATCCCGGTTCATCCCGGTTTTATCTCTCGCTTGAAGATGACCTGATGCGCATTTTTGCCTCCGAGCGCGTCTCACAACTCATGCTCAAACTGGGCATGGAAGAAGGCGTGCCCATCGAACATGGCATGGTCACCAGGGCGATCGCCAACGCGCAGAAAAAGGTCGAGGCGCACAATTTTGAGATTCGCAAACAACTGCTTGAGTACGATGACGTCATGAACAAGCAACGGGAGGTCATCTACCAGCATCGCCACGCGGTGCTGTCCGGGAAGAATATTCTAGAGGATGTGCAGGACATGATGAAGGAAGTCGTCACCTCCTTCCTCGATACCTATTGCCCGGCCGAGCAGTATCCGGAGGAATGGGACTACAGTGGGCTCGTCGAGGCGTTGCAGGGGCAATTTGCGGTCGACATCCTCCAGGGGCGAGAACAGTCCCTCGACCAACTCAAAGAACTCGGACGCGACGCGTTGCTTGAGGAAGTGCGCGGGCAGATCGTGCAGGCGTATGAGAGCAAGGAACAGGAACTCGGCTCCGAACTCATGCGGTACCTC
>DAISKX010000676.1:0-2139 GCA_036820725.1 Nitrospiraceae bacterium | reverse complement strand
CGACAAGAGGCGGTTCCGATCTCGCGTGTCTGTCTCCGAGGTGGAGCGGGCTATCGGTCGATATGGATGGCAATACCAACTTCACCCTGCGCTGCTGCTAGCGATGATCAAAGCCGAGTCGGATTTCAACCCCACGGTGATTTCAAAAGCCGGCGCTATCGGATTGATGCAATTGATTCCGGAAACCGCCATTCGGCATGGCGTAGAGAATCTTTACGACACGAATGAGAATATCCGTGGAGGAGCGCGCCACATCCGTTATCTGCTTGATCGATTCAACGGCAACCTTCGCCTGGCCGTGGCCGCCTATAATGCAGGAGAAGGAAGGGTCGAGCGGTACCATGCCGTTCCGCCTTATGCGGAAACGCGGGAATACGTTCGAAGGGTGTTGAGCTATTACAAGAGCTTTAAGGGTCAGTATCGTCTCGGTGTTCATGAAACGGTGATTCTGGCGATTACCCACAAGCCTCTGGCGGCTTCCAGCCATTGGGTTGCTTCTCCTCCTCGCACGGTGCGCTAACCTCTCGGGTCCGACCGCTCTTAGCTCCATCTCAGGTTCGGTAGAGATTAGGGTCGTTCACCTGCTTCCTCCGGAACCTCGACATGCGTGTGATACAACTTCCTGGCGAACCGCCAACGTCCTTCCATTCCGCCGCAATGCCAAAAACAAGACTGGAACAGAGGCGTACGGAATACTAGAGTAGAGACTGATTGGTCCTTATGTTCGAATGAAGAAACATGGTCGGTTGAATCAGAGTGTCCAAGGGGAGAACCACGCATGGAGGAAATGAGAAAGACCAAAGCACAGCCGGCCTCTCTGCTCACGAGCGTGTCGGATGCGGAAATTATGACGATGGATCGATATTGGCGCGCCGCCAATTATCTCTCGGTGGGGCAGATCTATCTGCTGGATAATCCTCTGCTCAAAGAATCGTTGACGCTACAACATATCAAGCCGCGGCTGTTAGGACACTGGGGGACAACCCCAGGCCTCAATTTCATCTATGTCCATCTCAATCGCCTGATCAAAAAATATGACCTGGATATGATCTACGTCTGCGGCCCCGGTCATGGCGGCCCTGCGATGGTCGCCAACACCTATCTCGAAGGCACTTACAGCGAGGTGTACCCCAATGTGTCGCAGGATACTGATGGGATGAAGAGGCTGTTCAGACAGTTTTCATTCCCCGGCGGTGTACCCAGCCATGTCGCACCGGAGACGCCCGGCTCGATCCACGAAGGTGGAGAACTCGGCTATGCGGTATCGCACGCGTACGGGGCGGCCTTCGACAATCCTGGTCTCGTCGTGGCTTGCGTCGTCGGCGATGGAGAAGCCGAAACCGGCCCGCTTGCCGCCTCATGGCATTCGAATAAATTTCTCAATCCTGCCACTGATGGCGCCGTGCTGCCGATTTTGCACCTGAACGGGTACAAGATCGCCAATCCCACCCTGTTCGCGAGGATCAGTCAGGAAGAACTGAACAGCCTGTTCATCGGCTACGGATATAAGCCCTATTATGTCGAGGGGTCCGATCCCGATCTCATGCATCCATCGATGGCGGCCACGCTGGACCAGGCTGTCGCAGAAATCAAGGCCATTCAGGAAAAAGCTCGCAGTCGGCGTGATGACGGCGACGGGTCTCCCGATCGCCCGCGATGGCCGATCATCATTCTACGCACCCCTAAAGGCTGGACCGGTCCGAAAGAAGTGGATGGCAAGAAGACAGAGGGATCCTGGCGGTCACATCAGGTACCCTTCGCCGAGATGGCATCCAAGCCGGGACACATCAAGCTGCTCGAAGCGTGGATGAAGAGCTACAAGCCGGAAGAGCTGTTTGACGCGAAAGGCGCATTGAAGCCGGAGCTGGCAGAGGTGGCCCCGACGGGCGACCGCCGGATGGGAGCCAATCCGCATGCCAACGGCGGGTTACTGCTCAGAGACCTGAGGTTGCCGGAATTTCGCGATTATGCGGTCGAGATTCCGAAGCCGGGGACGGTGGTCGCCGAGGCCACGCGGGTATTGGGAAGTTTTCTCCGCGATGTGATGACGCAGAATATGCGAAGCAAGAACTTCCGCGTCATGGCTCCGGATGAGCTGACATCGAATCGGCTCGGCGCCCTCCTCGAGACCACCAACCA
>DAISKX010000675.1:0-2145 GCA_036820725.1 Nitrospiraceae bacterium | reverse complement strand
ATCCGGCAAGCCCAAGCAGGAGGTCGTCATAATGCAGCCAATTGCCCGCAACCAGATGCGGCCGAGCCGCGTGGTGTCGGTGTCTCCTAAAACGACGCCTCGGGAAGGGATTCTGTCGACCCATCCGAGATCCCTGAAGCAGGCGGGAATATCCATAAATGCAGAAAGGGCATAGAGCAATAGGCTGGTGTTCAGCAACGCAAACAACGCGCTCGTCGAATGTCCCAGGACGGAATGGAATGAGAACAGCGCGACGCATTGAAGAAACAAAAGGCATTCCAGGAAAATGATCTGTGTCGCGACATTTGTCCGACCTGCAATCTTGGGCGTGCGTTGGAAGGGACATTTAATGCCCGTACACGCTTGCTTGAGGGAATTGTATGCTCCTCGCAGATGGACCGGTATCAGTAATAAGTTGAGGGCATAGACGCGTAGGAGATCGCCGGGTCGTCGATAGCCGGCCTGATACAGATCCCTGGCATAGAGGAGAAAGTAGGGAGCCGCTGCTAATGGCCACCAGACCGTAAACAGCTTGTCTGAAAACGGAATGGTGAGCAGCAACAACACGCAGAGCGGCGCAATGGCCAGCGAAATCAGATAGTGCAATTGATGGAAGGCTTGAAGAAGGATCGACCAATCGCGTGTCATGTGCCGCCAGTAGCGCACCAATTTGGGGAAGATGAGTAATCCCCCGTTTGCCCAACGCCCTCGTTGAATGGCCAGGGCTCCAAAATCGCTGGGTGTGGCACTGTAGGCCAGGCGTTCCGGATAATTGTAAAGGCGCCAGCCAGCGTGTAGGAGATCTACGGTCGACTCGGTGTCTTCGATCACAGTCCGGTCCTGAATGTATCGGCGGACCTGAATCCCGTCACGGATTTCCTGGACACAGAGATCCTCCAGTGCGGCTTTACGCAGCACGGCATTGGCCCCCACCCAGAAAGTCGCCCCATAGGCGCTAAAGCCTTGGTGAATAAAATACTGGATGTCAGTCGTGGCCCCGGCAGTCCGCTCCAGTAAGCCAGGCGCGTGGGGAATCGCGCTGTACGGAGTTTGAGCCACGGCGACCCGTGCGTGAGATGGTTGCTCAAGGAACGTGATCAAGTGGACGGCATAGTCGGGCAAGAGAAGGCTGTCCGCATCAAGCGTGAGGACATAGGTACTGTCAGGAAACTCCATCCCTTCACCATGGGGAGCTTCTTCGAGATACCGTCCATCAGCACGGAGAACCTCGCGGAAGCATTTTCCCATCACACCGAGATACGCATTGAGATTCATGGCCTTATTGGGCTCATGACAGAGATTCCGGTATTGCTTACGCTCAAAGACCGTTAGATCGAGAGCGAACGCGCCCGTAAGCTGGCTATACGCCAGACTAAAGCTATTGACATCCTCCCATTCGGGCGAGAGTGCAGGCGCCGTTGCCTGCGTAAGGGCTTCCTTGGCTTTGGTCTGATAACAAGCGCCGGGTTCCTGGAGAATATGGTCGATAAACCATCGGTCAGTATGCGAGTCTCGTGGCGCACCCACAGCTTGCATCTCAAACCAGTCGCTCACCTGTTCATAGCACTGCCCCAGGCGGCACAATTCCTGTCTATGATCCAGATTGCCTGCCTCGCGGCGAGCGTCTAAGTCAGCGTGAGCTCGCTCCAGCAGACGTCGAATGTGTTCGAAACTTTCTGAGAGCGCCGCAACCATCTGCCGCATACCCATTAACAGGAGTCGGTCTTTTGGTTCAGCAGGATGAGGAGGATCGTCCAGCAACAGGACCACGCGTTTGTGAGGGTATCGCTGAAGCGCGGCAGACAACAGCGTCTGCCTAACAACCCGCGCCTCTTCTTTATACGAAGGAACCAGAATGGCCAGAGGAGGGCATGATGAGGGTTCGGCGGAATGTGATGGTCGGGTCACTCTTGCGCAGTGCGTGTGGCGACGGCGCAAGTAGCCGAGGCGGGCAGCCTGATAGACGACATTGCCGTAAATCAGAAACCCCGTCAGTGGTACGAAAAGAAGGATTTGGAGCAGGAGCGTGTTCTCATGGTCCATCAAGGCTTGGTAGCCCACAGACCCAATCGAGAGGACGCCCATGGCGCTCGCGATCAGAGTCACGACGATCCCACCACCCGTCAAAAACTCTTCCAAACGATA
>DAISKX010000674.1:0-2146 GCA_036820725.1 Nitrospiraceae bacterium | reverse complement strand
GTCCTACCTGTGGCAGGGAAGCGCTCGGTCTCGTCGGGGGGCGATCGCGATTTCATCGCCTCGAACGAGACCGTGCTGGACGTGAGGGGGCACGCTGCCGATGAAGCAGTAGACATGACGGTGGCTGCTCTCGATCGTGCCGCGCTCATGGGGAATGCCATGATGCGCATTATTCATGGCTATGGCACGGGTCGACTGAAAACGGCACTACGCGATTATCTCGCGCGGTCACCCTACGTCTCTCACTTCCGTCCAGGCGAGCGAGGTGAAGGCGGAGATGGGGTGACGGTTGCGACCCTGCGGTAGACCGCGGAACGGATCGCATCACGGATGTCTGCTCACTCCCCATGTGCAATTTCCCTCCTCAATGACGCTGCAGAAACCCGAACACCGATCAATCAACATCCCTCATGTCAGCAGACCATCCTGAGACCATCCTGGTTTTCCCTCGTACAAATTCCCGCTGGTTAGCCACCCCGGGGTCAGAGACCATCACCGCAAATAAGCCGCAGTCTCTTACCGTGGTGGTTGTTTTGACGCAGTTCTGGTTCGAATCAACCACGCGGCGAACATGACGAATTGCCTCACCACAATGAGTTCAAGGTGTTCCGGCGCGGTTATGGAGGCATCATGCTTGCTCTACAGTTTCATGATGGAATCGACCCTTACCTTGACCATGTGTACCGACCATCTATTTCAAAGGCATACGATGGTGAAAGCGATAACCACGGGGAGGTTGTTATGAAACGGTCGTTTGATGGAGCGGATCTTATGGTCGCCATTGGTTTCTTGGCAACCATTGCCGGGTGTTGTATGTTCTATTTGGCGTCATACGGGATAATCGGGCAACCGACCGGGGTATCAGCTGCATCCGTTCAACCTCAATCTGCACTGGAATGGGTGGAACCGGTTTTAGGCGAGGCTATTGTCAGTGGCACCCTGCTCGACATGTCGACGCCAAAGCAGATTGCGTCTGCCGTGACACATCTGAACCGGATCACAATGATGCAGTATGACGTCGATCAAACGGTCTTTGGGTACCTTGAAGCGGTAAAGGCCTGGGCTGCGAAGAAGACGTCGGACAACGCCGCGAGAGCGGAGATGGTCAAGGGGCGGGCCATCGTCAACCACACAAAAAACGGGACCCGTCATGGGTGGCTCTCGGCCGATCACTACGTGAACGAATATAACGACAGAATGATTCGTCAGGCGGAGGGAGCGGGAAACCGAATCCTGAATGACTTTCGCGCCAACTGGCAGTCGAACCTTGGCCAGTCCATCGTCGAAGCGAGTCTCGCGCATATGAGTATGCTGAACAAGATCCAGGAAGAGATCGGCGAGGCGATCGTGCGTGTGGCCACGGTCCAGACCTCATACGAAGAGGCCGATGCCGGTATCCAGGTACAGTTGGGCGCCTCGATCGTAGCCGCGGCACATGCGGCAGTGGAGACCGGCGTGCCCGGTACGCTGGTCGCAGCAGGCATGGCACCAGGTGAAGCCGTAGTTGCCGGCGAGCTCAAAACATGGCCCGAGATCTCTTTCACCGATGTGATTCTGGCCTCGGTTGGTCTAATGGGACTTCTCATCGGCAGCTTCTTCATCTCAGGTCGGCCCGAAAGGCCGGAGGCTGTGTCCCGAACCAGATTCGAGCCGGTGGAGCAGCGCGCATACAGGCGGACAGCCTAGGCCTCCCCGCCGCGGTACTTCTCAATACGATGCGGACGGTACAACGGAGATGCGGATGGTGATATCAACAATACACGGGTTATTTATGTCGTGGGGATATTGGGGAATCGTGGCGGGGCTCTTGTCGATGGTCGCCGTGTTTTTCGTCTGCATGGAAATCATGTACGCCCAAGCGAGAAAAGGGCTCGGCGAAATGAATGCGCACGCCGATGGACCGAAGACGGCTTCCCAGACGGCCAGTCGACACGCTGCATAACCAGGATTCGTCAGGCGGATACGAAACAAAGGAGAGCGTTATGGTATGGGTCTTGGGACTCCTCACACTCGGTGCGCTCATATGGCTCCTCGCCGGAATGATGGCGACGGAAAGCGAAGCGGAACGTCGGCGCCTTTCCCAATCGGCCGCACCTTCGGCCGCCGGCGGCGAGGACGCAACTGCTCAGTCGGGTAATAGACGGGC
>DAISKX010000673.1:0-2154 GCA_036820725.1 Nitrospiraceae bacterium | reverse complement strand
TGGGACATAGGCAAATGAAGCCGATGCCACACAGGATAAAGAGGAGGAGGTATGAGCGGAGCCGATTCATGAGTGACCTATCGTTCCTGCAAGAAGGTGATGATGATCCTTGCTTAGGTCAGACATAAGACTATCATGAACCATTATAATGGCTCTTCCATTGCTTGTCATCCCGGTGAGGGTATCTCCGGCTCCGCGTGAGGCATCTGGTAGGTCGGCGACCTGTCCCCGGCACGCCGCAGCAATTTTGTTCACAACGGCAACATCATCGTGTAGGCTGATTTACAAGGAATTTATGAAGCCAGCTCACGGTCGCATTGATCGAAACATCTTCGAGTCGCGCGAACATCCGCGTGTGCGGATCACCGCTCCGATCGTCTGCTCTTTCTCGCGCGGAGGGATACGGCGCTGGTTGCCACGGATGGGGCATGACGGCATCGTTCTTGATATGTCTCTTAAAGGCGCCCGTATCCTCAGTGAGACGGTTATCCACCCGGGCGATCGCTTGACCTTGACCGTCCGACTCCCATATCAGATTGCGCGGATGCGCGTCGCAGTTGCAACTGTGCGGTGGGAGAAGGAACAAATCTATGGGATTGAATTTAACAGATTGTCCCCTGTCGCAGAGACGCGGCTGCGCATGTTCCTTGCGGCCGTCTGGAAAAGCCTCGTCGAGATTGCGTGATGTGCCTCCTGTCATGCAGACAGGATGATCTCTTCTCCTTCCCCCATCTGTCTCCGGGTCGCCGGCTGCTGCGAGCACCATCGGCGACTCCACCATTCACGATACCATCTCACGCGATGCCCCCTCCTGCTGTACCTTGCCTTGCTCCACGCGTCGTCCGTAGAATGCCGCTCCGTCTCCATGCAGAAAAAGAAGAAGCGAAAGAGACCCGCCAACCTTCATCACCCGCTGTATTGGCCCTCCTGGCTCGGCGTCGGCCTTTTGCGCCTCCTGGCCGCGCTCCCGTACTCACAACAACTTCGGTTGGGCCGATTCGTGGGGCGGTTACTCGGCCGTATGCATCGCAAGCGGCGTGAGACGGTTGCTGCGAATCTTGCGGCCTGTTTTCCGGGATTATCTGCTACAGAACGCGCGGTACTAGCCCGGCAGAGTTTCGAGTCGCTAGGGATGGCGCTCTTCGAGACAGCGATAGCCTGGTGGAATCCTGATCCGACGGCGCGCTGCATGTATCGCATCGCCGGGTTGGAACATATTCAAACTGGCTTGCAACGTGGCCACGGGGTTCTCCTCTGTAGTGCCCACCTTCACACGGCCGAATTGGCAGGACGCTTCATGGTGATGGAACAACCGGTCACGATCGTGTACCGGCCGCAGAACGACCGCGTCATCGAAGCGGTCGCGAATCGCCGCCGGGCCCGGTATTACGACGATATGGTTCACTATCGGGATATGCGGGGGATCGTTCGGGCTTTACGGCATAATCAGGTCGTCTGGTATGCCCCGGATATCGATGCCGGGACGAAGCGAAGCGTGTTCACGCCATTTTTCGGAGTACGGGCTGCTTCCCTGACTGCGACATCCCGTCTTGCTCGTCTCACCGGGGCTTCGGTCGTTCCATGTTTCTATTATCGGCGGTCGGACGGGACAGGATATGAAATTGTCGTCGGCCCGCCGCTCTCAAATTTCCCCGGTTCCGATATCCTCCAGGATACCACCCGCATCAATCAGGTGATTGAGGATGCCGTTCGCCTCCACCCGGAACAATACCTGTGGCAGCACCGACGATTCAAAACCCGTCCTCACGGAGAAGCGTCATTGTACCCAACATCCGCTCGAGCAGCCTCGCCCTCCGGCCGGGACTCGTAATCTGCCCGGTCCCGGATGGGAGATCCTGGATGGGCTCAATCGTCTCGAGGACTTCACCATCCACTGGGCAAATTCTACCCATGCAGCCGTCCCCGCGACGCGGGCAATCTTGTCATTTTTATTTTCGAAATACCGGCGCTCGTGTACAGTGTGAACCATCAAGGGAGGATACGTATGGATACGATGACACGCGATGTTGATGCGACCATAGATCTGCGGCAGCACCCCCGGTTGCGTATTTCTGCTCCGTTCGCCTGTTCGTTCACGCGCCGTGGGCTGACGAAGTGGATTCGAGGCGATCATGAAGGGCTCGGGGTGGTATT
>DAISKX010000672.1:0-2159 GCA_036820725.1 Nitrospiraceae bacterium | reverse complement strand
CTTGACACGTGGATGAGACGAGTGTAGCACGTCTCAAAACTTAGGAAATTATGCTAGCATGCACCCCCAGGAGTGTCAACGCGACAGTGACTCGCCGGTTGACAGAGACGGCGGCAACAATCGACAGTATGGAGGTGTGACATGGCAGACGTACAGATTCACGATGGGATCATCCGGGTGACCGAGTTGGAGGTTCAAGATCCGAAGGCAGCGGCGGCGTTGGCCGAGTTTCCGCAGACCCGTTGGGCGGAGATCACTCGCCGAGCGATCAAGATCGGGTTAGGTTATCTCAAAGGTGGAGGGAAGGATTAACGGGCTGGTTTATCCAGAAGGTCGGATTCGCGAATGGCCGACTGGGCTCGTTCGCTTTGGCCACCCAATTCAATATAGCGCCTGAAGGCTTCCACCGATTTGTTGGGGTCTTTGAGATGATCCGCATACAGGGTTCCCAGAGAAAAATAGACATCCGTATAGGCCGGGTTCACCTCGAGTGCCTGTCGCATAGCTTTTTCAGCCTCTTCGTACTGACCTTGCTTCGCCAAGATTAATCCCAGCGTGTAATGAGAATCGGGATTTTGAGGCGCATGTTGCACCGCAAGCCGCGCGGAAGAAAAGGCATCTTCGAGATTCGGCAATATCTCGAGACGAAGGTAGCTCTTCAACACGTACGCCTCTCCAAATGTGGGATCGTATGCAATCGCCCGATCCAACCGTTCGAGCGCCTCCTCTGCCGACTTATTCTGTTGAAGGAGATTGAAGGCCTGCTCGTACTGAGCGTGCGCCGCCTTCATTCGGTCGGCTTCATTTTCGGGTTCCGCGCCAAGTTGAAACCTAGCCTTCTTCCCTTCGATCAAAATCGTATCGCCATCGCCTTCCAACTGAACGAACTGAGGATGCTGCGTGTCCCGAGAGGCATCCTGGACCTTCCGCTTGACAAAAGTTCCCAACTCGGTCGCCATAAGCCAGCCGTTCCTATTGAGATCGGCCGCTCCCTTCAGACCATCTAGTAGGGCCGTCAGGAACATGCTCTTCCCGTCTTTTTCCGAAAGAGACTCACTCTTGTCTGCCGCAGTAAGCGCCTGGACAGCCCGCTTCTCGGTGTCGTCCTCCGGCGCCAGCCGTCCCTCAAGAGAGAGTTGCTGCGGTGCAGTGACATCCCACCCTTTGATCGCCGCATCAAACACAAACAACGTATGCTTCGAGGCAAGGCGTCGGCTGAACTCCTTCAGATGATCAAACGTGATTGATTTCGTCACGTTGTTCAGCTGGGCATCCCAAGGGACCAGATACCCGAGTTCTTTGGATGGACCATCCGAGGTCATCCCGGTTTGTCCAGCGAAAAAAATCACGACTCGATCCTGTCTTCCGACCTTCCGGGGCAAATAATCATTGAGGAGCTGCGACAAACGTTTTGAACTGGCGTCCTTATCGTACAGTTCAATCACCTCGTCGAACCCCAATTGACGCAACACAGCAGCAACCTCTTTGCCATGCTCGATGGCATTGGGCATCCTGGGTGCCACCAGATAGTTCTCAATTCCGATGACGAGACCCCAAGACTTGTAGTACAGCACCTCTGGCTTTCCCATTTGCGCATCGAGACCATCAGGACTCGCGATCGTACACCACAGAGACGTAAGAACGATGCATGTGGACATTCGCCAGGTTCTGCACCATGTCTGTCGCAACATCATAGGTAAGCTATCCATGTTATTTCTCTCAAGTTTTAGCGTACCTGTCACTCCTGTTCACTGTCAAGAAATGTAGCAGGTATCATCGGGACAAGCCTTTGTCATCGAAAGCATACGAGAGAGTTGCAGTTCGTTTGAACCTTACGCATAATGCGACCTGTCGGTAATCATAGACGTAGTGCGCCCGGGACCTGTCCGCGTTTGGGCAGGAGATAGGTATATGGACGATAAAATCGATAGTTTACTCAAGGAAAGCCGTATCATCCATCCAACCGCGACGACCATTGCTGCAGCTTACGTCAAGGACTACGAGTCCGACTACAAAGCATCCATCGCCGATCCGGAGGGCTTTTGGGGGCGCGTCGCGAAGGAATTGCACTGGTTTGCGCCCTGGAAGCGCGTCTTGCAATGGGAATACCCATCGGCGAAATGGTTCGTAGGGGCCTCCTGTAATATTTCATACAATTG
>DAISKX010000671.1:0-2187 GCA_036820725.1 Nitrospiraceae bacterium | reverse complement strand
TAGGCATACTGGCCAGCACCTCTATTTGGGCTGGAGTAATCAATTGCTCAGGCCATGACAGCAAGGCCTCGGCGGCATGTTGGCATTGTTTGGCTCTTGCCGAAGGACCGGCCCCGGTCAAACGAATGAAAAATGCGATTTCCTTCAGAACGCGAGCGATTTGACGGTTGCTCACCATACGTGGGCTCCTACCTGACGAGAAACCATAAATGTAGATCGTTTAAAAATTGCCGTCTGTCCGCTGGCGGACAGTATTCGTTATTGATCCGCTAGTGGCGGAGGCGAATGACGAATTAAGGGGGATCATCCCCCATCCTCACCGATTTACCAAAACTCGCTGTCCAGGCTGTCCCGACCCGTCAAAGGCCATGAATACTGGGGATCAAAATTTTACCAAATTCATACGCAGTCGTAACTGTGATGTGTCGACATGGTCGCGGAATCAATCGCAAGATCAATAGCGGGATCAAGTTATACCTATCCAAAGGGACATCGAGAGGTGTCCCATTGCGTCACTATCGGCCATTTGGTCCGACTGGACACATGGACACTTGGAGGGACTATTAGGAAGATAGGGCCTGAGGGGGAAGATCGGAGGGTGGCTTAGGGCGCCCCGCGGAGGAGTTTCCAGCGCTGCAAATTATGACGGCTCTTGGTGAAGCTGCTCACTCAAATACTTCTCAAGCCCCACCTGTTTAATCAATTCTAGCTGCGTCTCAATCCAGTCAATATGACCATCGGTATCCTTCTGCATCTCCTCCAGCATGTGCCGAGTGGTGTAATCTCCAACCTTCACGCAATGTGCAACCCCTTCAGCATAGAGACTGAGCATCGCATGTTCAGTCTTCAGGTCGAGGTTCAATTGCTCCGGTACTGTCTCACCCACATGCACCGTGCCCATCCGCTGCATGTTTGGTACTCCTTCGAGGTACAAGGTATGCTCGATGATCTCTTCCGCATCCTTCATCTCGTCAAAACTTCGCTTGCACACATGATGATGCAAGCGCGCATAGCCCCAGTTGTCACACATCTTGCCGTGAACGAAATATTGGTTTATCGCCGTCAAATTCTCGGTCAATATTCGGTTCAGCAGATCAATGATTCCCTCTTTAGCCTTCATGAGTTGACCCTCCTTTAAGGCTCCATTGTTCGCCGCAGACGATTGCGTAGTCAAGCCTTTTACTTAGGGTACCGATTGCTAATCTCAATATCGGCTGAGGAAGGCGATTTATTGGACGGTCCTCATAGATGTGTCCGTCCACATATTCTTACAATCATCGCCAGCATCGGGAAATCTACTCCTCCGTCCGCGGACGCACGCTTCGTCCGCCCCTGTTAGACGTTACAAGGCAGGAGCTTTAATACGCTGGGCATGTTCTGCTCGGTGTTGTAGAGCCTACGGCCCTAAGACAGGCGGATCGTCAGGCCTGCTGGCACCGCATGACATCTGCCCAGGTCCAATGGTGGCACTACCAGGACTCGCCGGACGTGCTGGCAGGCTCTCGAACTTTCGGCTCCAGAGTGCTGACCACCCCCGTGCGAGGTACTTTGAAAGAGGGCGGTATAGGACTTTCGGTGCCTTGGCACCGCCGCGAGGCTGCCGTAGGCTCGCGACATGAGAAAGGGAGGCACCGATCAACTCATCACGGACTTGCTCGCTTTCGCCCTGGCGATCGAGCAACATCTCCAGCATAGGGGGAACCGGTTGTCACGGCTGCAGATCG
The DNA here is from genome assembly GCA_036820725.1 of Nitrospiraceae bacterium. Lineage (GTDB taxonomy): Bacteria > Nitrospirota > Nitrospiria > Nitrospirales > Nitrospiraceae > DASSBQ01. The sequence goes on along the minus strand of DAISKX010000671.1, from coordinate 463 downwards.
ACAGCCTCGCAGATGCGATCAGTGGTCTCCAGCGCTATATGACGGTCTGGAAGAGACACGAATTGGCACGGCGGGCATCAGCCGGTCGTACTAATGGCAAGCGAGATGCGAGACCCGCGCGACATTAGTCAAACGGCCATGACTGACTGTCGACGAGTGAAGGTCTCGGGCACTACACGGCCCCCTTTTTGCCACACACGCTGCAGAGCCGACGTTCGCTTTCCTCCTGACAGGATTATTGAGGATCACCCAGTGGTGGGAATGATCGGGCCCAAGGTCGCTCACCGCTCGTCGAGTCCACCGACCTCTTGCGTCATGAGCCAAAAGAGGCTCTTGAGATTCAGAAATCTAACCTAAACAATAAGCCTTATTCGAGAGCTGTGCCATGGGAGACACCGCGATAAGCACACAGGGCCTTTCAAAGCAATACCGAATCGGCCGGTCGCGCCACGATACTCTCCTG
>DAISKX010000670.1:0-2188 GCA_036820725.1 Nitrospiraceae bacterium | reverse complement strand
GGAGCAGGGAGAGCTGCCGGTAGGCCACGGCATGCTTCGACAAGTCATCATAGACGATCAATGCATGCTTGCCGTTGTCACGAAAGTATTCGCCGATCGCGGCGCCCGCAAACGGCGCGAGGAACTGCATCGGTGCGGGATCGCTGGCCGTCGCGGACACAACCATGCTGTAATCCATCGCGTGATATTCTTCCAGCGTCTTGACCACCCGCGCAACGGTGGAGCGCTTTTGCCCGACCGCCACATAAATACAGAAGACGTCGAGCCCCTTTTGGTTGATGATCGTATCGATGGCAATCGCGGTCTTTCCCGTTTGCCGGTCGCCGATGATCAACTCACGCTGCCCGCGACCGATAGGAATCATCGCATCGATGGCCTTGATCCCTGTCTGGAGCGGTTCCCGGACGGATTGGCGTGTGATCACACCGGGCGCGACCACCTCGATCCGGGATGAACGGTTCGAATTGATCGGCCCCTTGCCGTCGATCGGCTGACCGATGGCATTCACCACACGCCCAACCAGAGCCTCGCCCACGGGAATTTCCGCGATACGACCCGTGCGCTTGACCGTATCTCCTTCTTTGATCCCGACGTCTTCACCCATCAGCACAGCGCCAACATTGTCTTCTTCGAGGTTCAGCGCGATGCCGTAGAGACCCCCCGGAAATTCCAACATCTCTCCGGCCATCGCGCCGTCGAGCCCATAGATCTTTGCAATGCCGTCACCCACCTGGATCACGGAGCCGGTCTGACTGACGTCGACCTGCTTGTCGAATCCTTTGATCTTTTCTTTGATGATCGAACTGATTTCTTCTGCCTTGATCTGCATGGCTACTCCTTGGTCAACAGACGCTGCATGGCGGTCAATCGGCCCCGGACTGTACTGTCCACGACGGTGCTCCCGAGTCGAATATGCAGACCGGCCATTTGAGTGGCTTGAGTTTCAAACGTGACGTCCACGTCATGCTTGAGCACATTGCGTAACTGCACCCGGATTCGATCCTGCTCCTCGGGTCGAAGGGCCGCGGCGGACGAGACGGCCACCCGCTGGGTACCTTTTGATTCATCAACCAATTTCGCGAAGGCAGCGGCAATCTCAGGCAAAAACCCGACACGGCTTTTTCTCACGAGTTGACCCAGAAAATTCTTTCCTATGGGTGGGAGCCCGATCCTGTTGGCCAAACCGGTCAGAACATTCAATTTATCCTGTTCGGCAAATGCGGGAGATGCGATCGCATGCCGTAAATCGGCGGATTGCTCAATTGCCTGACCTAGTCCCTGGAGCGCAGCACGAGCAAGCTCCATGCTTTGTCTATCGAGGAGATCGAACAAGGCTTTGGCGTATCGACGTGCGACGGCTGTCTTAATCACAGTGGTTTTCCGGTGACGTAACCGTATTAGAGCAAACGGGAAGCTTTCGTGCGGTGGGCACGATAAAAAGCGCGTCAGGTTAGCATTCAATATCTGGAAGTGTCAAGACGAAGGGAAGGATACCCAGGGGTCATGGGTCCGGTTGGTGAATGAGGCGAGGTTGAGTCTATCGATAATTTATGCGCGCCTTTGAGACTTACACAACTACAACACAAATAATGCTCATCGGGACATATGTCTTATGATCTCTGAATAATCCCGCCACCGAGCACACGCTCACCATCATAAAACACGGCAGACTGACCAGGGCTCAGCGCTCGTTGCGGCTGGACAAACGCGATGCGGATTGTACCGACCCCATCAGGATGGATGGTCGCCTGGGCAGGAGGAGTAGCATGGCGCACCTTCACCATCACGTCTCGTGGCTCTTTGAGCAACTCATCATCGAATAGGTTGAGATCCGTCACCACACAGTGGGACTGCATCAGGCCATCCTCTCCGCAGACGACGACCGTACTCGTCTCGGGAATGACCTTTTGAACATACAACCGAGAACTACCGGAAATGCCAAGGCCTCGGCGCTGGCCTGCAGTATAAAAGGCGATCCCGTCGTGCTTACCCAGTACTCGACCCGCTGTATCGACGAACTCGCCGCCCGCCTTCGCTTCGGGTAATTCCTGCTCGATGAATGTTCGGTAGTTTCCTTGGCTGACAAAGCAGATTTCCTGACTTTCTTTCAGCTCATCGGCAGGTAATCCAAGCCCTTCCGCCTCCTTCCACACATCGCTTTTTTGCATGGTCCCAACCGGAAAGATGG
>DAISKX010000669.1:0-2212 GCA_036820725.1 Nitrospiraceae bacterium | reverse complement strand
TCTCTGTATTTGCAGACTCGACGGTTCCCGGCGCGACGCTGCAAGAACGAGCCTCTGCCGGTATCGTGACCGGGGTCGACGGACGGGTCGTGGCATCGCCGGTGAGTTCCGCTCAGACACGAGCGCTTCGCCTCGGCGATCTTCTCCAATCAGGGGACGAGATCCGCGTCAGTGCCGGCAGCCGAGTTGAGGTGCTCTGGAACAAGCGGGTATTGATCTCTCTTGAGCCGAGTACCGGGGTTCGGCTGCTTGATCCGACCGGCGGACAAATGCTGGTACAGGTGCTCGAAGGTCAAGCAAGAATCGCCTTCTCCTATAGCGAAGGTCGTCCTACAGATACCTTAGCCGTGATCACGCCTGAAGCTCGCACGATCATGAGAGGCGGAATTCTGGAGGTGATGGTGGGATCGGCTGTACACCGGACAGATGACCAGCATCTGCTGAAATTCGATAAAAAGGAAGGCGTTCGAGAGGGGACCACGGGGGACGTGATCCGCATTGTAGAAGGACAGGCCAGCATCGAGCCGGCATTATCCGCAGCCAAGTCTTTCTTGGTCAAGGCCGGACATGAAGTGCGAGTGGAGATGGGGGAAACTGACGCGCCTTATGAGTCCAAATCCGGCAATCGGCAGAGGCTTACGGCAATCGAGCGCCATCTGGATGTGCCTCAATCAGCCGTTCAGCGCCTCGCGCGCACCCATGTCGATCATGCGCTTGAACTCGAGAAAAGTCTGCGTAGGGACACAGAGAATCCAACCGACTCCAGGAATTCAGGTGGTGTGGTGACGGGGGCGGTGCTTTCCACCAGCCTGGGAATTCCCGTGACGCCGTTCCAAAACTCTGTAGGACCGAGCGGCCAAACTCCCTCCGGGGTGAGCCCTACGGTCCCGAGCGCGACCCAATCAGGCGGGATCAACAGCTCATCTTTGTTGCAGGAAGCACTGAAAAACGCATTGGACAAACCAGGGAAAGGAAAAGGGCGGGATAAAAACTAGTCGCAATCAGACTTGAGACCGCGCTTGATTTGAAATAGAACGGCTACCGTCTCGGTAGGTAGTGTGGTGCAGAATCCAGATGCAAGCTGACCTCCTCAGTCTTCGTTGAGATTTGTCTGAGGCTCCATTATGAGCCGCCGGCCGGCCCGAATGACTATACTCAGCAGCAGAATTACCTCGACTGCCATGCATCCTGGCGAGAGCATGTCTGCTTCCTCGAGCGTGGTTATAAGGTCTCAGCAAGTCCATCTGTGTCGCGCACGGGACAATGATCGGCGACCATCGCACATTCGAGGCCCCGAATGGACATACTGCCAACTGAAACGTGTGGTACAGAGAAGGCGGAGCCTTGTAGTCATCCAAAGTGAAATCCCCACAAGCCAATGGGCGCTCCATTAAAGGAGAGGCTGAGCCGTACATTGAGTTAACATTTTCTCCAGACGGAAGCGCCGATCCCCCACGTCAGTACTTCCTCCCAACGCTCGCTTCTAAGATCCCCTCTATCGATAAGTGATCCGCCGAAGGGGCGTCCGTCAGATGCCTATCGCCAACCGGATCACGCTGGCCGGCTCGCCCACCCCGAATCGAATCTCCTGCGTGATCCGTTCAGGATCGGCATATGTACCGAATAGCCGGTCCCAGAATGTAAAGATCACGCCATAGTTGCGCATGTACAGCGCCGGATCATTGCCATGATGAATATGATGATAGCGGGGCGTCACCAGGATCCATTCCAACCATCGTGACCGCCAGGTGACATTCATGTGCATCCAGTTATTCGTGATGATCAGGAAGGGGGAGTACAACATGAAAAAGAGCGGAGGAACCGGCATGATGAGCGGCAACCAGATCAGGAACGGGAGACCTGCCATCAGGACCTGTGGCAGACTAGCCCGGACGCAATGAGATCCCTGAGAAACACCGTTCGATAGCGCAAGGGGCGGGCAGGTCGCAGCCTTGTAATCGATACACCATGACCTATTTTTGTTCTCTTTAGTAGGAGGTTCCAGGATGCTGAAATCCACATCGCTGTCTAGCCAAAACATCAAAAGGGGCAAATCATTGGGGATTGTGAAGAAAAGTGAAGAAGCGAATGGTATCGCCGGGGACAGCCGAGGGGGTGCTACGTTTCTTCCACCCACGATCCCGCGACCCATCTGATCCCGCGATAGATTGGGATCGACTGTCAAAGGTGACTTATTGCCGCTGCTCGGATA
>DAISKX010000668.1:0-2225 GCA_036820725.1 Nitrospiraceae bacterium | reverse complement strand
AAGAGGATGCCTGGATTAGGCGGCCCATGCATGAATATGCCGCTGCGTTGCTGGCGGATAAGCCCGGCGCAAGTGCAGCCGAACAGAGTGCCATTGAGGTAGCCGCCACCAGTAAAGGCTGTGCGTTGCTGATCCTAAACGATCTGAAACAGCATGGAGTCACGCAGGCCATCAACGGGATGCTGGAGCTGTCACCGGCGGCGCGGGAGCTGAAGGGATTTCTGTCCATCGAGCTGCAGGCCCTGCGCACAATCGGGATGGAGCGACGTGCTCGCCCGGTGGACACGCTGGCCGAGCTCTTGAGCCAGGATACGGGTACGCAATGAATATTAGCTATGCGCACGACCCAACCGTGTTCATCGACCAGTTCATCCGATTCAACGAGAAGGGCAAACCCTGGACGCTGAGCCGTCACCAGCGACGCGTCCTCGCTGTGGCCTTCCAGTGGGATGGCGAGGGACTTCTCAGAATCCGAACCTTCCTGTGGGGCGAAATGAAGAAAAGCGGCAAGACATTTATCGCCGCATGCCTAGTGTTGTGGTGGGCCTTCATCACATCGAACTCGGAGATCATTGTTGCCGCCAACGCTCTGGAACAAAGTATGGGACGCGTCTTCCAAACCGTGGTGCAGTTGTTAGAACAGAATCCCACGCTCGGCCTTAGCGCCAAGGTACGTGCGACGGACATTAAGTTGACGAACGGCACGACCATTAAGCCTATACCGAGCGACTATAAAAGCGCGGCTGGCTCCCGACATTCATTGGTCGTCTTTGACGAACTCTGGGGGTACAGCTTAGAGGCTGCGCAACGCTTGTATGAGGAACTGACCCCACCGCCTACCGAAGATAACGCATGGCTCCTAATCGTGACCTATGCTGGGTGGACAGGGGAGTCAGTTTTGCTCGAACGCCTCTACAAGCAAGGTCTTGCCGGCGAGCGGGCCGATGAAGAACTGGAACTTTACCGAGCCGATGAACTGTTCATGTTTTGGAGTCATACCCCTCGTCAGCCCTGGCAGACTGAGCGGTACTATGCTGAGCAGCGGCGTAACCTTCGGCAAGGTACCTTTGACCGCATCCACCGGAATGTCTGGGTGTCGGCAGAAAGCGCTTTTATCACAGCGGAGATGTATGACGCCTGCGTGGACACCTTGCATCGCCCTCTGCTGCCGAGCAAGGCGATTGATCTATATATAGGAATCGACGGCAGCACCAAGAGGGACACTGCCTGCGTGGCGGCAGTCAGGCGCCTAGAGGGCAGGCTTCAGTTGGTCTGCCACCGCATTTGGAAGCCCTCGCCCGAGCAACCTCTCGATTTGGAGGCAACTATCGAAGCGTATCTCCGCGAACTCTACAGAGACTACGCAGTGCGTGTCGGGGGTGCAGATCCATTCGCGCTTCATCATACGATTATGGCGCTTCAGGCATCGGGGGTGCCGATCCAAGAGTTTCCTCAGACCGTGACCAATACCACTCGTATGGGCCAGTGTCTCTTTGACTTAATCAAATCGCAGAACATCGTTCTCTATCCGGACGAAGAGTTGCGCCTTCACGCGCTAAACGCGGTCGCCGTGGAAATGCCACGAGGATTTCGACTGGCAAAGGAGAAAGCGTCAAAAAAGATCGATGCGGCGGTGGCCCTGGCAATTGCGTGCTGTATGGCAGCTGGCTCCCCCCCTCATAGGCCATTGGAACTCATAGAATCAGGTTGGAGGGGCTATACCCGCGCAGACCTTGAGAAGCTAGAGCAGGCCGAATGGGAAGAGCGCCGAGAAGAAGGGGTTGCATGGTTGGCCGAGCAGGTCAAGACGCATGACGGCTGTTATTTCCCAGGTGACTGAGTCCTGCGGACACCAAACAAGACATCGGTGCCAATGAAGAGACCAACACCGAAGTCGCTACCGATGTCAGGCACACCGCCGCATCGGATGATTGTCGACGAAAGGAGTCACCGATGAGGGCGTTGATTGACACTGAGCTGCTTATCAAGCAGATGCCCGGCGCTGTGACCGTGGACGATCCACGCACGCGCACGTGCACGGTCGTGGCCAGCGTTGAAGAGACCGATCGGGACTCCGAGCTCATTCTCCGCGATGGGATTGAAACGCGGGACTTTGAATTGAACCCCGTCTTTCTTCTGGATCACGATCACTTCCGCCCGATCGGCAAGGTGACGCGGTTGTGCAGGACTCGGCTGCCAGAAGGGGGGGCACGCGCCCTCATGGC
>DAISKX010000667.1:0-2236 GCA_036820725.1 Nitrospiraceae bacterium | reverse complement strand
ATTCCTCCCTGAATCTCCCGGTTGATTACTTGGTTTTTATCAATAACGGCTTCGGTTGGGCGCTGCCGCCGCCCGCCACGACGATGATGAACGACATGCCCGCCTTCGCTTCCGGGACGGTGGCTTCGATCGTTGTCTCGTTGAGGTACTTGTAATCGATCTTTTCCTTGGATGCGGAACTGAATGTCACCCCATGAAAACATTCCTTGGTGCCGAAGTTTTCGCCCTTGATAGTGATTTTATCGCCGGGCTTCGCCTCATCTGGTTCGACTTTGGAGATGCCCGGCCGTTTGGAGCGGTCGCACACCGGGTCCTTTTCAACCTTCGTCTCGTCAAATCCCTTGATGGATTCCGTGTCGAAGAGGGTGAAGCCCGTCCCTTCGACGGTCGACCCGTCCTGGGCTCGGAGCGTACCCGCCGGGAGTGCCAGGACAGCGAGCATGGCTGCTGCGCAAAGAAACACGTGATGAATCCGCATGTCATCCTCCTTTCCGATCTCTACTTGGTCTTGAACGACGTATACATGTCCGACACGATTTTCTGTCCCGTTTCGGACAAGGCGAATTGATGAAAGGCTTCCACGAGCGGGTTGGTCTCCTTCTTCGACAAGAGCAGCACGGGACGCCGCAGTGTATACCGCCCATCCTTGACCGTGGGAAGTTCGGGTTCGACTTTGTCGAGGGGCAGGAGACGGACGGCTACCCCCGAATTTACGGAGTCGAGGGCATGCCGGAGCGAGAGATAGGACACAGCCGACAGGGGAGGAAGCGTGCCGACGATGGTCTTAATCACCTTGTCGTCTCGCGCAATCGTTTTTGCTGTGTCAGGAATCTTTCCACTGATGCCGAGGTGTTGCTCGAAGGCCTCCCGTACGTTCTGGTTGCGCGGGCGATCGATCAGCAGGATTTTGGTATCGGGCCCTCCGAGATCCGACCACGTTTTTAGTTTGCCCGAGAATATATCCGCCACCTGTTGGGTGGTCACTTCCTTCGTATAATTGGAGAGATGGACGACGACCGCAATTCCATCCCACGCGATCTGCGATGCCATCAGCTCCTTGTCGGGGGACCCCGTGACGGCAATGTGAGCTTGGCCGGATTTGACCATGTCGGTCGTTTTAGAATTTTCGTCCCAAATGACATCGACATAGGCCCGTGGATTGGTTTTTTCAAACGCACGGGCAAGCGATTCCATGGTCGTCATTTCGGGCCCGTTCCCGACGATGATAAGAGATCCCGATACGTCAGCCCAGAGAAACGCGGGGAGTACGAATACAAAGCCCATGCATACTGCGAGGAATCTTAGATAGGTCACGCTAGATACCGTTCCTTTCCGAGGGGATCGTTCACTGGCGGTCGCTTTTGCCAGAAAGTGGAACATGAACACATGGATTGGCCACGTCGCTAGGATGATCCCGATGGTCCGCCTTGATCGGACCCACCGGTGCCGCCTCCGTCCGGGGGCATGGTCATGTTTGGTGGCGGCGAATTTCGCTTTCCTGTGAGAGGTGGAAGTTTCGAGAACTTGCTCATACGCTCATTGAGCATGCTATAGGCTTTCATTTCCTTGAAGCCGGGCTTATGGTCCCCTTTGATGGTCGAGGAAAATGCCGACAGGATTCGTGTTGCGCTCTGTGCCCCACAGTGCGGACAGACCGTGTCTTCAGGCCTTGCATGCACCGACTGGGTGGCCTCGAATTGGTGCTCGCATTTCTCGCAACGATACTCATAGACCGGCATAGGTGGCTCCTTATGAACGAAGGTCCAAGGCTTGTTTGCAACTCTACTCTGGGATTCCGTAAGCCCTTGACCGGCCGAACTTGTTTGCACTATTGTACCCAAACTATGACCGCAAAGGCGAGTCCAGAATTGGAGGAAATCTGTTATGTCCCTGTTAATCCGTCGGTATAAGGGGTCGACTGGCATCATGCAGGAAGAGCGAATCGATGAGCCGGATCGGATCGAGCGATATATGCGTCTGTTTGAAAAAGACGATATCAAGAAATTGAATACCGGCGTGAAGGTCGTGATTGAAAAGGATGAGTGGCAGCTCCTGCCATAGGATTCCTCTCCATCTCTCCTTATCTGCAGCGCAGCATTCCGAGGTCCAGCGAACGAAACGTGAACAGGTGACGTTGCCGGCCGCGTAGGGGCGTGATAGGGTAGATGTCTCCGCGGATGGCAGGAAGCGAGCGCGATCATCATGATCTATTGGGTACACATTGCACGAGCCAATG
>DAISKX010000666.1:0-2239 GCA_036820725.1 Nitrospiraceae bacterium | reverse complement strand
GGCACGCAAAGCTGTAGCGGTCCTCACGGGACCGCACGGAGAATCTCAGCTACTGGCCATGAGGAATGAATAACCACCTGTGCGAATGAGATAAAAGGAGATCATACGTGATGGCAGCATCGACCACCGGTCAAAATCACAGACCGTCAAGATCGCAAGAAGTAAGAATTGAGCATCAGTATCCTCCAGTCGACGCCTTCGCTCGACTGGTGAGCCAGGGCTTCATGCAGAAAGAAGAACTTAAACTTGCAGTCGCTGACTCCTTACGCAATGGGGTTGAAGTGGAACGCATACTGATCGACAGATTCCGTGTTCCCAAGGCGGTTCTTGGCACTATGCTCGGTGACTATTATGGATGTTCCTACAAAACCTACGACAGCGGGACGGTAATCGATCCCGAACTACTCAAGAATCTCAGCCTTGACTATCTGAAGGGCAATCACTGGGTTCCTTTGCAACGCCGCGGCAAAGTCATTGATGTGGTGATTGATGATCCACGGAACGTTGAAAAGCGTCTCGATGTTCGCCGGGCGTTTCCCAGCGCAACTGTTCACTATATGGTCGGTCTACGACAGGATATTGAACAGTTTCTATCGGCTAGCAGTGGACAACCTATCGGGGATGCGATCACGGACATTTTGGGGGAACTCGTAAGTGAGACCCAGTGGGAGGAGCAGCAAAATGCGAACATCGCGCAAATTACCGAGAATGATTCGGCCATCGTGCGACTCGCCAATAAAATCATTGCGGAAGCGTACCGTCTGAGTGCCTCTGATATCCATATCGAACCGTATGCCGATCGGAAAGAAACTGCGGTACGGTTTCGAGTTGATGGAAGTTGCTTTACCTATATGAAGATTCCTGCGGCTTATCGACGGGCAGTCGTATCGCGCGTCAAGATCATGGCCAATCTTGATATCGCGGAACGTCGCAAACCGCAGGATGGGAAAATACGATTCAAGCTGAACACTGGGACAGAAATCGAATTGCGTGTCGCGACATTGCCGACAGCAGGATTGAATGAAGATGTGGTAATTCGACTTCTCAGTACGAGTGGCCCTCGATCGCTCGATGGAATGGAATTTGATCTACGAACCCGTGCTGTCATTGCCGAACTTGCGCAAAAACCTCACGGAATCTTCCTTTGTGCCGGACCAACTGGATCCGGGAAAACCACGACGTTGCACGCGATTCTTTCGTCGATCAACACTGACGAAAGAAAAATATGGACTGCGGAGGATCCGATAGAGATTACACAAGAGGGGCTTCGCCAGGTACAAGTTCATCCAAAAATCGGCTTGACCTTCGCCGCGGCTATGAGGGCTTTCCTGAGGGCGGATCCGGATGTGATCATGATCGGCGAGATGCGTGACAGGGAAACCGCCGATATTGCCATTGAGGCATCGCTCACCGGCCATGTAGTGTTTAGCACCATACATACAAACAGTGCCGTCGAGACGGTAATCCGCTTGCTTGACCTGGGATGTGACCCGTTCAATTTTTCTGATGCCATGCTCGGGGTATTGGCCATGCGCCTTTGCAAACGGATCTGTCAGGAGTGCAAAGAACCGTATCAGCCGACAGAAGATGAGTACAATGAATTGAGAATGGGTTACGGAGCCAATGAGTGGGCGGATTTACAGACGGAGTACAGTTCTTCATTGTGTTTCTATCGAGGACGCGGATGCTCTTCGTGCGCTCAAACCGGCTTTAAAGGACGGCTCCCTCTTCACGAGCTCATGGTTGGATCCGAGCCCATCAGGGAGCTTATTGCCGGACGGGCGCGCACGGCGGAAATGCTGGAGGTTGCGCGTCAAGAAGGAATGACTACCTTGGTCCAAGACGGAATTCGCAAAGTGCTCCAAGGCCTTACTACATACAAGCAAGTGAGAGCGGTAGCGATTAAATAGCATCGATAGGCTGGCATAGCGTGTACGCATGGTGTGCTCACGTAAGGAACCTCTGATTAATTCTTTCTTGTTCTCTCTCCACGTGGTAAGAGACACGCCTACTCACGTCATGGAGGGAGACATCCGTGAAACAGACGACCGTCGCCACCGCCACGGGCTTCGAAGCGTTCCGCAAACCCACCCGCCGTGAAGGATTTCTCACCGAAATGAATCGGGTCGTCCCCTGGGCCCAGCTGTGCACCGTGATCGACCCTGTGTATCCGAAGCCAGATGGAGCCGGGCACCGGCCCGTTGGCCTCGAACGGATGCTCCGCATCTATTTCCTCCAG
>DAISKX010000665.1:0-2249 GCA_036820725.1 Nitrospiraceae bacterium | reverse complement strand
GGAGACAAATCCAAGGCGAGAGAAATCGTCGCCAAGCGTGGACTGCCCGTCACGCCGGGAAGCCCGGGCGAGCTCAGGAGCGAAGAGGATGCCTTGGAGGCTGCAAAAACCATCGGCTTTCCCGTCATCATCAAAGCATCGGCCGGAGGCGGCGGGAGAGGGATGCGCGTCGTGAACAAGGGCGAGGAACTGGCGCGTGCCTTCCAAGCCGCGCAGGCGGAAGCCAAATCGACCTTCGGTCATGACGGCGTCTATCTGGAGCGCTATTTCTTAGAGCCCCGTCACATTGAGGTGCAGATTATCGCCGATCACCGCGGACATGTCGTCCACCTGGGTGAACGCGACTGCTCCATTCAACGCCGGCATCAGAAGTTGGTTGAAGAAACGCCCTCGCCCGCCGTGGAGGACCGTTTGCGGAGGGAAATCGGGAGGGTCGCCATCGAAGCGGTGAAAGCCATTCGGTACCGGAATGTCGGCACCGTTGAATTCTTGCTGGATAAAGACGAGAACTTTTTTTTCATGGAGGTCAACACCCGGATTCAAGTCGAACATCCGATTACGGAGATGGTGACCGGCATCGATCTGATCAAAGAACAAATTCGTATCGCCTCCGGCATGCCCTTGTCGTTCAAACAACCCGACATCAAATTGACCGGACACAGCTTTGAATGCCGCATCAACGCCGAGGATCCCGAAAAATTCACGCCCTGTCCGGGGCACATTACTAAATATTCGGCTCCCGGAGGATTCGGTGTGCGGGTTGATTCTGCCATGGAGCCGAACGCCATAGTCGTTCCCTATTACGATTCTCTGATCGCCAAACTGATTACCCATGGTCGGGATCGTCAGGAAGCCATGGCCCGCATGCGCCGGGCTCTCGATGAGTTCGTCATCGAAGGAATCAAGACCACCATCCCCCTGCATCGCCGGATCTTCAGTGACCCTGATTTTCAGAAGGGCCACGTGTCCACCACGTTCCTGGAGCGCTTCCTCGCCGGCCAGTCGTCGTAGCGGCCATGAAGACCCGGCTCAGGACGGCATTTCCTCCCGGCGTGCGCCCACCATTACAAGGTCTCTATGTCATTCTTGATCCGGCCATGCATGCGGCCGGATCCCTGGTGGATCTCTTAAAGGAAGCGGCCGATCACGGTGCTCGCCTGTTTCAATATCGTGATAAGACCGCCACGATGAAGGACGCCTATCGCCTCGGTCTTGCCCTCAAACAGGCCTCAGCTGATGCGCGTGCTCTGCTCATCGTGAACGACCGTTGCGATCTCGCGCTCGCCATCGATGCCGATGGGGCTCATGTGGGACAGACGGATCTCCCTCTTCAGCACGCTCGCCAATTGCTGGGGGACAGGAAAATTCTCGGCATTTCGACACACACGCCGGAACAATTGACGGCAGCCGCGGCCGGACGCCCCGACTACATCGCGTACGGCCCCATTTTTTCGACCCCGACCAAATCAGACCATGCCGCCGTCGTGGGAGTTGAAGGGCTTCGCGCCGTCCGTCCGCTCTCGTCTCTTCCGTTATTCGCGATCGGCGGAATCTCTGTCGAGAGTGTGGGAGCAATCAAGGAAGCGGGCGCGGACGGAGTGGCAGTCATTTCGGCCATTTCGTATGCACCCGATATCGGGAGGGCGGTGGAAGATTTCATCAGACGACTGACATGATGATCTCTCCGAGTGCCGTGATAATAGGACCCCTAGCTAATTCATCGATCCCCTTTGGCCAATCACTACTTACCACGGTGGAAAAGGTGATCGGGCCAAGCACCGGAACAGCCGAGAGTTCGCGCAAGAGCGACTGCGTCGTTCGTGTCTGTTCCCACTCGATCGCGGAAGACACAGGCCGAGACTCATTTAACACCAGAGCCAGAATCTGGCTCTGCCTGAGCTGTAACGCCTCAATGGTCAAGCGGGCGTGATTGATTCCACCCAAGCCCGATCTCCCGACGACGATCACCGGCCATCCGAGATGCTGGATGAGGTCCCTCACATCCCAACCCGGTGCCATCGGTACCAATACTCCTCCCACTCCCTCGACCAAAGTCACGACGTGATGTGCAGCCATCTCCTCAACACTGCGCACTATATCTTGAAGAACAATGGTCTTGCCTGCCTCTCTGGCCGCAGCAAGCGGAGCAAGGAGTTTGGAAAACTGATACAGACTGATACGCTCGATCAAATCGTCAAGGCCGGCGGCAGCGCGGAGTCGATACGCATCAGTCCATTCATGTGACCCAT
>DAISKX010000664.1:0-2250 GCA_036820725.1 Nitrospiraceae bacterium | reverse complement strand
GCGACGTTTGCGTTACCGCCATGACCGGACGAAATGGAGACAGAACAACATGACTAAAACGAAGGTGCTGCTGGCCGAGGATCACACTCTTGTGCGAGCAGGGTTTCGAGCGTTGCTGGAAAAGCTGGATGGCGTGCAAGTGATCGGGGAAGTGAGCGACGGCCGGGAAGCCTTGCGGATGTCCAAGGAAGCCGAACCGGATGTGGTATTGATGGATATCGCTATGCCGGGGATGAATGGACTCGAGGCGACAAGCCGTATGCGGCAGGAGTGTCCGCGGACCAAGGTCCTCATGCTCTCCATGTATACCAATGAGGAATACCTCCAGGAAGCGCTCCGGGCCGGAGCTGCTGGGTATCTGCTGAAGGATGCGGACCGCGTCGAACTGGAGTTGGCCATCAAAACGGTGTGCCGCGGGGAGTCGTATCTGACTCCGGCGGTGGCGAAGTTTACACTCGATGCCTATTGTCGTCAGGGCGATGTGCAGCCTGGACCTTTAGGACGTCTGACCGCGCGCCAGCGGGAAATCCTGCAATTGATCGCCGAAGGGTGCTCGACGAAACAGATCGCACAGCGTCTGGATCTGAGCGTAAAAACCGTCGAAACCCATCGGGCGCAACTGATGGAACGGCTGGAAATCCATGACGTTCCGGGATTGGTTCGGTTAGCGATCAGGACCGGACTGGTTCAGCCGGATTCGTGAGGTTCGTGCGAGACACTCCTCCTAATCAAAGGAATCATCCATAGAGCATTGTGTGATCCCATGCCACTCACCCCATCCTTGGTCTGGCGTCTGCGCGGTTTCGTCACGAATCCTTATGAATAATGCGGGCTAGGGCCGAATGGCAGGAATTTACCTGCTGCTCGCAACAGCGTATTTTAGCCCGTGGCATCGCCTTCGTTTGCTTCTCCCGGGGGCCTGTGCAGTGGCCTTTAGGTGGACAATCTTCATGAGGGCTGTCCGGTCTGCCGATAGAGGTCCATGACTGACGGGGACCTGATTGCGGTGTATTGGCATAAGGCTGGATAGGAGAGTGACCCAAACAGATATGCTGAGGCACGGACGAAGCATGAATGACTCTGCGTCATAACGCCGACAGGAGGACACAATGTTTCACGATGACGAAGGTGTGACCACGGCGGCGCTGGCAAGTGAGCAAGATGGTATGGCCAATGACAAGCCCAATCGTGTGGATGTGTCCAGACGAAAACACCGACCCCAGGATCTTACGCCTCGCGAACGAGAGATTCTGCAACTGGTGTGGTCGGGTTTGACCAACCGGCACATCGCCGAGCAGTTGAAGATCAGCATCAAAACGGCTGAAGCACATCGCGCCAATATGATGAAGAAATTGCGGGTCTCCAATACGGCGCAACTCTTGAAGACTGCCATTGAAACCGGCTTACTGATCTAGGCAACAGACGCTCATTGACCCAGTTGGTGTGTCTGCAGATAGCGAGTAGATGCCGCGCCCGCCGACTCGCCGGACAGGTCCTTCTGAGCCCTTCCCCAGCAAAATCGCTCGCTCCCTGACAACGGTTTGCAGTATGATAACGCACGCATGAGGAGCCAGGAGTGATCGAGCAGCGCATTGAGGAGGTAACCAGAGCCAACCGAGCATTTTACGAAGCTTTTGAAAGCCTCGACGTGGCCGAGATGGACACGATCTGGGCGCATCAAGAATATGTCACGTGCATCCATCCCGGCTGGTCGTTGCGGTCCGGCTGGCCCTCTGTCCGCGATTCGTGGGTGCTGATCTTCAACAACACTTTTTCCATGTCCTTTGAGCTCACCGAGGTGCAGGTGCAGGTCGCCGGCGACATCGGTTGGGTGATCTGCACTGAAAATCTGGCCAGCCGGCAGGGGGAAACTCCCGTCGAAACGCGTGTTCTCGCGACCAACCTGTTCGAGCGGATCGGTGATGAATGGTTGATGATTCATCATCATGGATCGCCGGTCATGGGGTGAACGAGGAGTCCGTCGCGCAGTAGGAAATCGTTCGGTGTTCGCTTGTCGTGTTGCTGTAGCTCACGGCAGAACGGCTGCGGCTCCCCCCAACCCCCACATCGGAATGTGGGGGTTTCCGATCCGACAATGAATTCAGTACTTACGATTGTCGGTCGGGCCTCGCTCGTTCATCCGCGAGGCACACCAACACCACTCGCTTGCTAAGAACTCCTTCTACCGCTGCGACGGACCGATGTTTTCAACCCATTAGAATGAGAGAAAGGTGGGGTAGGGGGCTTGGT
>DAISKX010000663.1:0-2259 GCA_036820725.1 Nitrospiraceae bacterium | reverse complement strand
GTGCCGCAGGGGTCCACGTCATGTCGTCAACGGGATGAACGACAAACACGTCGACTATTTTTTTTCGGCTGAGGCCAGGCCGGCCTTTCGGCCGGCGACGGATCGAGAGTGAAATTGACGACCGGGTGACTCGCGAGGATTGTTCTTCACCAAAGGTAAAAATGCGGCCTTCGTCGATGTTGAGGCCGAACGCAGACAGGAGGCCGCAAATCGCGGCAAACTCTGAAAAATAGTCGTAGGCGACCACCGTAATTTCATGCCGGTTGTTCTTCAAAGATAGGCTTGATAGCTCGCAGGGATTGTCCAGCGTGAGTGTGGAAGATAAGTGGATATGACGGGCAATGGCATCCGGCGCAAAGCTGGAGAAATAATCCGGGTCCATGCGATCCAGGAAATCACGCAGGACGTCTTCGCTGATCCCTTTGCAGAGGGACGTGAGGGAGTCTCGAATTGGTGTGCAGAGCGGCCCTGGGTCAGCCATGGCGTGCGCCACAGTATACCTGAAGGACGTCGCGTTGTGCCTGAGGAATCGCCTCAGTATAATGCCTCCGCCATGGTGAAACGTCAGACCAAATCCGTCCGCCGGCCCGCAGCAAGCGGCGGCAAGAAGACGATGTCGTTACCGGATGCCACTCCGCTGCTTCTCTCTCCCGGACTGAATGCGGCGGAAGTGGACAGCATTCTCACATCGTATAACATTCGCGCAACTCAGGAGGCGGATCGCAATATCCAGGCAATGGCTGGGGAGCCGCACACGCGCCGCCAGTTGGCCACGATCTTGCCCGATCTTCTGGTCTCAACGGCAAAAACCGCCGATCCTGATCATGCATTCAATCATTGGGAACGCTTGCTTTCCGGGGGCGTCAATCGTCCGGCAATGTTGGATTATCTGCGAGCGTCGCCTCGCATGCTCGATCTCCTTTGCACGATTTTCGGCAACAGTGACGCGCTCGCCTTTACGTTGATACGTGATCCGATGCTGATCCATTGGCTGGCGGAGAACGGTCTTTCCAAGTCTCCGTCGCGTGCCGGTATGGAATCGATTCTCCAACAGCATCTTGACGGCGTCGCGGTGACGGAGCTGAAGTTGGATGCGTTGCGCCGGTTTCGTCGCAGGGAGATGCTGCGCATCGGGGTCCGCGACCTGCTTCGGCTGACTTCGGTCGAAGAGACGACCGCCTCCCTATCGGATCTGGCGTCCGTCCTCATTCATGCGGCGTACTGCATCGTGGATATCGATTTGCGATCGCAGTATGGGGTTCCGATGCATCGGGGTCGCGAGGGGAAACTGGTCGAAACCGGATTTGCCGTGATCGGCATGGGGAAACTCGGCGGTCACGAATTGAACTACAGCTCAGACGTCGACCTGATTTATGTATATGAATCGTCCGAAGGAGAGATCCGGCATAGCAGTCATTCACGACGGCGCCAGACAACTGTGTTCCCTGGGCCTATTTCATGCGAAGAATATTTTGAAATACTTGCCCGGCAGCTCACCAGGGGGTTGGCCGAGCAGACACGGGAAGGATATGTATTTCGAGTGGACCTCCGCCTGCGGGCTGAGGGGACGGTTGGGCAACTGGCGCGGTCGCTCGATCAGTATGCCAAATACTATATGACCCGAGGGCAAGCGTGGGAACGACTGGCGTTGCTCAAAGCCTGGCCGATAGCCGGTTCGGCGCATGTGGGCGGGGCGTTCGTTCGAATGGTGAGACGATTCGTGTGGGAATCCCGTCCTCGCGCCCCCAGCTTCAACCATGCGCTTGAGCTGATTCACGATGTGCGCGCGGTCAAGGAGATGATCGACGACCGGATGGCCGGGCGGGGACACGAACGGCGGAATGTGAAGTTGGGAATCGGAGGCATTCGCGAGATCGAGTTTCTCGTTCAAACGATTCAAGTCATTGCGGGGGCGCATCTTCCACAGATCGTGAGTCGACAGACCCTTTCCTCATTGAAACGGTTCCATACCCACCGGCTGCTGTCGGAACGGGAATTCAAGCGGCTCGTCGAAGCCTACCGGTTTCTTCGGGATGTGGAGCACAAACTGCAGATGATTCACGACGTGCAAACCCATGCCTTGCCCGACGATCAGGAGGAACTGGCGCAATGCGCGATTCGTATGGGGTATGGGGCTCATGATCGAGTGGCTGGGCTGGCGCGCTTCCGCGCCGATCATGCGCTGCATACGCGGCATGTGAACCAGGCGTTTCGTGCCCTCTTCTATTCTCCCGAAAGCTCTTCGCTCCTGAAGGTAAC
>DAISKX010000662.1:0-2283 GCA_036820725.1 Nitrospiraceae bacterium | reverse complement strand
CGACCATAGCGATATTATGGACCGGTGCCTATCTGGTTATTGGAGGTGAGCTCAGCATCGGGCAGTTGATTGCTTTCAACATGTTGTCGGGTCAAGTCACGGGTCCATTGCTTCGCCTTGTGAATCTCTGGCAGGAATTCCAGCAGGTCGGAATCTCGATTCAACGGCTTGGAGATGTGCTGAATACTTGTCCTGAGCCCTCCTATAATCCCAATCGCACGACCTTGCCGAAGATTGCAGGTCTGATCTCATTTGAGGGTGTCACGTTTCGCTACCGTCCAGATGGCCCGGTTGTGTTGCAGCAGGTTTCCGTGACAATTCAGCCTGGGCAAGTGATCGGACTCGTCGGTCGGTCCGGATCCGGCAAAAGCACCATCGCGAAGCTACTACAGCGACTCTATGTGCCGGATCATGGGCGAGTGCTCGTGGATGGAGCGGATCTGGCGCAAGTCGACCCGGCTTGGCTCCGCCGGCAAGTGGGCGTCGTTTTGCAAGAGAATTTTCTCTTCAACCGTTCGGTGAGAGACAACATCGCGCTAACTGATCCTGGTCTCCCGACGGAGCGTGTCATTCAGGCGGCGAAACTTGCCGGCGCGCATGAGTTCATCCTGGAACTTCCCGGAGGCTACGACACCCTCGTAGGCGACCATGGATGTTCTCTCTCGGGCGGTCAGCGGCAGCGGATTGCCATCGCTCGCGCTCTCGTGTTCAATCCTCGCATTCTCATCTTCGATGAGGCGACGAGTGCTCTCGACTACGAGTCCGAGGCCATCATTCAGCAGAATATGAACCACATTGCCAAAGGTCGGACGGTCATCATCATTGCGCATCGACTTACCACCGTGCGCCCTGCGCACCGGATCTATGTCATCGACAAAGGGGTCATCATCGAAGACGGGCCACATGACGAACTACTCAAGCGGAACGGAATCTATACCCGCTTACACAGACATCAGGAGGGGCAATCCGCCGCGGCGTAATGAGTATCCTCCACACATTCTCGCGGCATCTTGCTGTTTGGCGAGACTCTTGGCGGATGGAGAAAGCCAAGCCGCTCGCAGCCGTTCCCAAGGGCAAAGCGGTCGAGTTTCTGCCGGCTGTCTTGGAGATTCAGGATGCGCCTCCATCCCCGATTGGACGGGCTATCCTCTGGACCATTGTCGTGGTGTTTATCACAGCTATCGTGTGGTCCGGTCTAAGTTGGATCGATATCGTGGCGGTCGCCCCCGGGAAGATCATCCCGAGCGGGCACTCCAAAACGATTCAACCCTTCGAAACTGGCGTTATCGCGGCCATTCATGTGCAGGACGGGCAAGTTGTCAAGCAAGGTGAAATCCTCATCGAACTGGATGCCACACAGAATCGGGCGGATCGTGATCGCTCAACCAACGAATATCGCGCCGCCCTAGTCGATGCGGCCCGTCTGCGGGCGCTGATCGCCGGACGGGCAAGCTTTGAAATGCCGGCGGAGGCCGATCCAGCCTACGTGATCTTGCAGCAGCAATTCCTCCGTGATCAGCGTGCAGAATACCAGGCGCGGGTGGACGCCTCCTGGCAATTGATCGAACAGCGCAAGGCCGCCATCGGATCCACACGCGAAAACATTGGCCGGCTTGAGGCGACCGTCCCGATGGAGGCGGAACGTTCCGCAGCCTATAAGAAATTACTCGACCAACAGTTCGTCTCGAAGATGGACTATCTCCAATTCGAACAGCAGCGGATCGACAAGGCGCAAGAGCTGGCCGGGCAGAGGAGTAAGCTGCGGCAGGATCAGGCCGCGCTGGCGGAAGCGGAGAAAAACTATCGCGCCTTCGTCTCGGAGTTTCAGCAGAGCAAACAGGCCGAGCTTGCGCTGGCCGAAACCAAAGCCATCTCCTTGTCACAAGACGTCCGCAAGGCGGGCCAGAAGACTGAGCTGCAGATGCTCGTCTCGCCGATCGATGGCGTGGTTCAGCAGCTCGCCGTCCATACGGTCGGCGGCGTGGTGACCCCGGCGCAGCCATTGCTCATCGTCGTTCCACAAGAGCATCCGGTTGAAGTCGAAGCACAGGTGGAGAACAAAGATATTGGGTTCGTCAATGAAGGGCAACCGGTTGAGATTAAGGTCGAAACCTTTCCGTTTACGCTGTACGGCACCATTTCAGGAAAGGTTTTGAGCGTCTCGGATGATGCGATACCGTTGGATAAAGAAAAAGGCGGTTTGGTGTATGCAAGCAGAGTCAGCATGGACCGAGCGGTTATGCAGGTCGAAGGAAGGCAAATCCACCTCTCCCCCGGCATGGC
>DAISKX010000661.1:0-2294 GCA_036820725.1 Nitrospiraceae bacterium | reverse complement strand
TTGCGGCAGTTACCGCGTCCATGTCGTTCCCTCCGGTAATCGGCCCCATTACCTTCAAGGTTGAAGGAGAGGATCGGTACTGGCATGCAGGCGACGGGGGATTGTCCGACAATATGGGGCTGGAGTCATTGGCGACGGTTGGATTCAACGCGCTTCAACAAAATGCGGTCCGTCGGGTCCTCATCATCGCGTTCGACAGTTCGTTCCCCTTCCAGATAGGGTCAGATCGACTGGATCACTTTGCCGAGGGATTTACATTATTTAATTATGACTTTGGCCGCATCCCCGGAATCATGGAAGAACGGGCCTTAGCGTACCGGACACTCTATTTTCGAACGATGGCGGAGCAGGGCATGATGCCAGACGAGAGTCGAATGAAATTCCTTCAACTGAGACATGTTGACGCGGTGTGGAATGAAGACATGAGTGATCTCCCAGAATCATGCAAGAGCGAGAAGGTGAAGTTGACGAACCCGCCGATGGTCACAAAGCGCCTCGCGAGCGTCGTGACCCGGCTATGGCTCAAGTCCGATTGCGATCGCGACTTGGTCACCATGGCCGCAGCGAAGCTGGTGGAAGCGAGAAAAGAAGAGATCGTGAAATTCTTGCAGCAGTCGCCAGCCGCCTACTAGTCTTCTTAAATCGCCGTTCGTCAAGGGGAGCAATTGCATCTGACATCGAGAAAACTACTTCTCATCTGCTACCACGCCGCTACCAGGATAGGACAAACCATCTCCATCTGCACTCACTTCGAGGTCAGCCTGGTATATTGTTTCTTGTAGGGTTAGGTTGTCTGAGGTAGGACTATCCGAGTTTGTAAACTCCGTTCTTGACATCTGACACCCAATTGGAAAAGCCCGCGTACCTGTCACTTTTGACAGTTCATATTGTGACAGCAACTCGTTAAAATATGCCAATAGATTCAACCGAACGAAGACGGTGACCACCCATGGGGACAGACGGCACACAGACACACGAATGACACTGGCAACGATCTGCCGCGCCGACGCTGGGCAGCGCGCGCAAACAACCGATCTCATGACAGGGAGGAATCTCATGACTGACATTTTGTCAAGATCCATTTTTATCACATCACGACGTCTGCTCATGGCCGCAGGTGTGTTCAGTGCGGTGGTGATGGTCGATCCCACGCCCGCCCGGGCAGCCGACGGGTTAGAACAGCAGCAACTCGTAGAGAAAGCGAAGATGACGTTGGAAGCGTTTGCCGCTGATCCTAACGTGAGTGGTGCAGTACGCGATTTGAAGGCCGACGCCAAAGCCTTGTTTATCGTGCCGCAATTCGTCAGGGGCGCATTCGTCTTCGGCGGCGCGGGCGGCAGCGGCGTGCTGATCGTCCGCGACCCAACGTCCAAGAAATGGTCTGAACCCGCGTTCTATACCATGGGGTCTGCCAGCTTCGGCCTGCAAATCGGAGGCGACGTGTCGGAGATGATCTTCGTGGTCAGGAGTCAGAAAGGCGTGGAAAAGTTTTATCTGAACGATATCAAACTTGGCGGTGATGTGAGCGTGGCGATGGGGCCCGTTGGGGGAGGCACGTCTGTAAAAGGGATCACCGCAGACCTCATCGCCTATGCCAGAAAGAAGGGAGCGTTTGTCGGAATATCGGTGGACGGCTCCATGATTGCCGTCTCGGACGACTCCAATCATGTCTACTATGGCACGTCCGTGAGGCCTACAGACATCATCGTGAAACAGAGCGTCCGTAATCCGCAATCGACCGAGATGCGCAATGCGGCGGACAGGTTGATGAAGTAAGGGACGGCACCCCTCACCCGACCTTGTCGCGGGAGCTAATGCATGCTCCGTCCGGCCAGACGGAGGCGGCTTGTCCTCAGATATGTGTCCAGGACTGTGTCATTCAAAACAAACTCCAGACTGGCAGTCATCCCTGCTCAATGTCTTGGTGCCAACCTGGTGCCAAAACACCCTGACACATTATGATCCATGATGACCTGTGCATCACGAATCCTCCCCTTTTGCTTCTGGTTCGTTGTATTGAGAGAACAGCCGACTACAAGCCCCTCCGGCAATGTCGCGGGGGGCCTGCACGGGTGACACATGCTGAATTCAAACACGAATTAAACGGGCGTCTTGAAATGGAGGGAACAAGGATGAAAACCGCTGCAACATTTGCCAGTCTTCTCCTTGTCGTCGACCTCGCTGCGGCCTAGACGCAGAATTGCTCTACCGCGGATTTTTCCCACCTCGCCGGTGGCGCTTCCTCTTCCCAATTCAGCCAAGAGTACGACCGATGCACGTGAATCAACGCCTAT
>DAISKX010000660.1:0-2321 GCA_036820725.1 Nitrospiraceae bacterium | reverse complement strand
ATCTGTTCCAGCTTGTGCCTCATGGTCTGCTTGAGTTCATGTGCCTGTTGCGTCAGGCGGCGCAGCTCGGGTGTGGCCGACTCCGAGATCGACCCGTCCGGATGGATGGCGGAGTCCAGAGAAAGCATAAGATTGCGAAGGTGAGACAGGTTCTCCAGTGGCTGCGCCAATGAACTGATCAGTGGTGCTTGTTCCCGATGCCGGGCAAGATACCTGGCTGCTTGATCCATCGTCTTGAGGGCGATCGAACAATCGCGCAACTCATGCACCTCCAGCGAACCCCCTTTGGTCACCCGGTCGAGTGAATCCCGAACATCGGGAAATCCGATGGAGGGAAACGGATCCGTGCCCCCCCGCAACGCCACCATTTCGGTCGTCTCTTGCTGCCTCATTCGGGCATGCACGAGATCTGCCGTGAGAGGGATTGCTCGGCACCGGCTATTCCCCAGACTCGAACGCGCATGAGCCGCCAACGCGTCCAGGAGTTTGGGCCATTCAAGTACCCTTTCACCTTCCTGATGTAATGTGGACTGAGGTGTCATTTTGTGCGGAGGATGTGGATGAAGACAATTGCTCTCCTATGGGGGTCACTTTATCGGAGCCATCTTCTTCAGGCAAGCTTGGTGGATCATATGTATGAACACGCGTTGTGTCTCTATCGGAACATGCATGCACATACCCTCCCCAAAAAACATCGGTAGCACTTTTGTATGGTTGACATGAGGTGGGGGCGCCAGTACTATCGCGGTCGTGCGCGACGCGCTTACTTGCTCATTTTTTTGAGGACTTACGAAGATGGCTACACGAATCGGTATTAATGGATTTGGAAGAATCGGCCGCAATGTATTACGTGCCTCCATCGGCGACGGCAGCCTTGATTTTGTCGCAATCAACGACTTGACGGATGCGAAGACCCTCGCGTACCTGCTCAAATACGACTCGGTACATGGGACACTAAAAGTTCCGGTCGAGGCCAAAGACGATCACCTTGTGGTCGACGGAAAAGCAATCAAAGTTCTCGCGATCAAGGACCCGAAAGAACTCCCCTGGAAAGCGCTCGGCGTGGATATGGTCATTGAGTCCACCGGGCACTTCACAGATCGCGAGGGTGCCGGCAAGCATCTCGCGGCCGGAGCCAAGACCGTGATCATATCCGCCCCTGCGAAAGATCCCGACGCGACGATCGTCTTGGGCGTCAATGAGGGCGTGTTCGACCCGCAGTCGCACCAGATTGTTTCCAATGCATCCTGCACCACGAACTGTTTGGCCCCTGTCGCGAAAGTTCTGCTGGAAAGCTTCGGCATCAAGCACGGCGTCATGACCACCATCCACTCTTATACCAACGATCAGCAACTCCTCGACCTCCCCCACAAGGATTTGAGGCGGGCCAGGGCGGCGGGAATGTCATTGATTCCGACCAGTACCGGCGCGGCAAAAGCCCTGCATCTCGTCCTTCCTCAACTGAAAGGCAAGATGGATGGACTGGCGATCCGTGTTCCGACTCCCAACGTCTCATTGGTCGATCTCACGGTCGAGACGGAGAAAGATTGCGATATCGCATCAGTGAACGCCGCCTTCAAAAAGGCAGCGGAGGGGCCGATGAAAAACATTCTCGCCTATTCGGTCGACCCCATTGTCTCCATCGACCAAAAGGGAGACCCACACTCAGCTACGCTCGATGCGCCATTGACGACCGTCATCGACAAGCGACTGGTGAAAGTCACTGCATGGTATGACAATGAATGGGGATATTCGTGTCGGGTCCGCGATTTGATCAAATACATTGCGACGAAGTCATAACGGGCTCTGACATCGAGGGCCGGCACCGGAACCGGGGCTGGATGTGGCTTCAACGAATCTGTTCCACTCGATCGAACACGAGGAAGGAACTGTATGAATCTGCACAAGCAAATTCTTGAAGACCTCAAGTTGAGCGGTAAACGCGTTATTATCCGGGCCGACTTCAACGTCCCGCTCGACGACTCTCTCCAGATCACGGACGACACGCGCATCCGGTCCACGTTACCCACGATTAATCACGTCGTCGACGAAGGAGCCAAGGTCATTCTCTGTTCTCATCTGGGCCGTCCCAATGGGAAGTTCGACCCCAGGTTCAGCCTTGCTCCGATCGCCAAGCGCCTCCAGCGTCTGCTCGGCAAAGAGGTGATTTTCGCCCCTGACTGCATTGGTCCCGCCGTGGAAGGGCTTGTGGCGCGTATGAAACCCGGTGACGTCATGCTACTGGAGAATCTACGTTTTCACGCGGAAGAAGAAAAGAACGACGACGCCTTTTCCAAATCTCTCGCATCACTCGCTGATGT
>DAISKX010000659.1:0-2340 GCA_036820725.1 Nitrospiraceae bacterium | reverse complement strand
CACGGGACACGGCCCGCTCTGGGGGACACTGGGCGCTCACCGTCTCGCGCCCGTTTACAAACTTGACGTGCATTAATTCTTCGCGCCGTGGACCTAAGGCGTTACAACGTGACGCGCTTTATTCGGCGCATCGTGAACCGCCGCAATAAATCCCTAGCCGAAACCCTAGAGGCAGCCGATTCTTCTGGGGATTGTCCGAGTATTGTCTGCTAGCCGACAATTTTATCTTTAGTCAGGCAGCTCATGAGTTTGTAAATTCGAGCGCAGGCCTGCTGACAAGACATATCTTCGAGACGCTCTGAAGTTGGGAAAAAGGCAAGGGGGTTAGGTCGCGGAAAATCGGTCGAAGTGGAGGTACATGATGCATACACAAAAGCTGGGAAGAGCGGGGGTGTGGCTCGCCGTTGTTCTCGGAATGTGGGGCTGTACCAGTTTTGGCGGCACGTCAGCGACATTGCCGAGCAGTGCATACTTTACGGCTCTCTCGGCCGAGCTGAAAAGTTTACGAGCCCTGGCTCAAAAGCAAGAAGCGGTTGTGAAGGACTGCCCCCCGCCGGCAGGATCCTGTGACGATGCCCGCTACACCATGGGGTTGGTCGCCCTATTTGCCAATCGAGGTGACGCGCTGAATATTTTTGAAGAGTTGCGAACCACGGCTCCTAATAGCCGATTTGCTGCTCCTAGTTCTCGCTGGATTGAATTGTTGCAGGAAAGTACTCCCGTGACGATGCATCACACCGCATTGTATGCCCTCTTGAGGGAGGAAGTTCTGCACAATCTCTTGCTCTTGGAAAAAGAAGAACAATATACGAGCCGCATTGGGAAGGAGGCGGAACAGGAACGTCACATGGCGGAGCTTCGTCGCTCTATGATGGACGAATAGCGTGCAGCTCAATCAAATATGGTTCTTTAGCCGGGAGCGCATGGGCGTCTTCAGTCATCGTTTATCAGCAACGGCAAGACAGGTTCACTCAACCAAGGAGAGTGTCCCTCATGGGAACAGAATCCCGTTCTTGGGGCGAAGGGCAATCGGAGAAAGGGGGCGGCGAGGCGGGTGTCATCAGCATCTTGGTGGTGGACGATGTGCAACCGATCCGGCAATGCTTGCGAACGCTCGTGGAGGAAAGTGCCCATCTTCATGTGGTGGGTGAAGCCGCAGATGGCCTGACGGCCACTCAGCTGGTGGAGGCCTTGCGTCCTGAGGTGGTCCTCATGGACGTGCATATGGGGAGGCTCGATGGAGTGACGGCGACCCAACGGATAAAGGCGATCATCCCCCAGACCCTGGTCATTGGCTTAACGGCCTTTCCTAACCCGCTGGTCCATGAGCCTATGCTTCGAGCTGGAGCCTATACAACAATTGGGAAGGACCGCCTGGACGAGCAATTGCTTACTACCATTGAACATGCATTTCACAGTGAATCCTCTTGAGAGTACCTCGACTTGAGATGGATTCTTCAGGGATGACAACTTCATCAATTAATGTAAGCCATACCATGCTCGGAATAGTTCCGGTCACATGTGCAGCATTCTGTTCCAAGAGTGCTCCTGATCGATCAGGACATCCAGGATTTGACGAGGTTTGCACAGGTATCGGAACAAGGAGGGGTACCATGTATTAATGGCGACCGGATGTGTGCAGGCACAGATGCTTCCTGAATCGACTAGGTTCATTTCTTCTCTGACGCGATCCGTGTTTTCTCGTGTTAGTTCCATCTCGCTCTATGCTAAAAGTTTCATCCATCGAGTGGGACCGTTGCAGTGCCCCTGCCGGTGCGGTGATCGAACCCTGTTTAGTGAGAGGTCATGAAATGATTCGAATATTCACCGACGGCAGTTGTCTGGGAAATCCCGGCCCTGGTGGATGGGCGTACATAATTAGAGATGGTGAGAACGAAGTCGAAGGCTATGGAGCGGAGCAACAGACGACGAACAATCGCATGGAACTCATGGCTGCAATCCAGGCCCTCAAGGCCCTTGCCGGCCACCCGCAGACGGTGGTACTCCATTCTGATTCCCAGTTGCTGATCAAGACGATGTCTCATGGCTGGAAGCGGAAGAAGAACCTCGACCTCTGGACTGAATTGGATCGACTATCCGCTCAACACCAGGTCAGCTGGCAGTGGGTCCGGGGTCACAATGGGCATGCCGACAATGAACGGTGTGATCGCCTCGCGCAGCAGGCGGCTTCCACGGCGGAGATCACCCGGTGAGGCGGCTCAACCCGCATTATTCATGAAGGCTTCCACTCTCCAACCACAGGTACATCTCGATAATCCGAAAGCCTGAATCAGATGAGGTGTTCACTCTCGCACCAAGATTCATCAAATGGTGCTCGAC
>DAISKX010000658.1:0-2366 GCA_036820725.1 Nitrospiraceae bacterium | reverse complement strand
CACCGCCACTATGGCGATTCCCATCCAGAACCAGGACTTTACCTCATCATCGCGCCGAACTCGTTCCGCGTTGGCTGCGATGTGTTGTGAGGAGCTAGGCTTCCACTGTGCTTTCCATCGGAGCAATTCCGCCTTGGTCTCTTGCCTCACGGTCTCAATGCTGGAATGATCAAAGTCCATGGTCACACCTTTCAACGGACCTGTGTTTAGGGGTGATCATCGGCGTCGATGACGCGAGCGTGCACGGGCACTGTCCTGTGTATGGCGATAAGATGTCGAAGGTCATGGGGATTGGAAGACGAGATGCTGTTTCATGGCAAAGTGAATTAAGTCGGAGTTATTTTCAAGCCCGAACTCTTCCATAAGCCGATACTTGTGAAAAGCCACCGTGCGCGGCGTCACCCCCAAGACAATGGCGGCTTTCTTCATGGAATGACCTTCGGCCAGGAGTTGCAAGACTTCACGTTGACGCGAGGTCAGCGGGTATGATGTTTTCTTGCCGTTAGACTTGCGTATAAACAACCCATTCGTGCGCTGCGCCATCTGCGGTGTCACGTATGTCCTTCCGCGAAGGGCCTCCTGAATTGCCTGAAAGAGTTCGGATGGGGCGGACCTTTTGAGAAGATATCCCGATCCTCCCAAGCGGAGTGCCTCGCACACGAGGTCCGGGTCCTCGCTAATCGTGAGAAAGATCAGCTTCACGTAGGGCATGATCTTTTTGAGCTGAGACGCGGCATCAAAGCCATTCAGGAGGGGCATCGCAATGTCCAACACAATGACGTCCGGCTTGAGTCTGGGGGCGGTATCCAGGAGGGCGTGACCATCGCCCACCGTGCCGACGACATTATGATTCGCTTCGAGCAGTTTGAGAAATGCTTCCCTGAGTAAGGCATGGTCTTCGGCGATCAGCACTCGGGGACGATACATTATCTTTTCCTCTCCCTCGGTAGAACCTGGAAGGTTATAAGACCAACTCCAACAAAAGTTCTCGTCAGCTACTCGCCTACCGGTGATCTGTGCAATGATCGATGGCAATTCATTGTCATGAGAACTAACAAACCGCAGGTCAGATCGACGAAAAGGAAATGTCCGTACGTCTTCTTATAGCCTTGGCCATGGTTCTTATATGGATACGTCTTAGAATGTTGGCTCCACCGAGCACCTTTGGCGCGTTCTGAGCCGATTGACACCCATCGAGCATGCGCGTACCCTGCGACCCATCTTGATCAATTGGGTTAGAGGACTGGTTTGTCTCTCTCGGCCTTGCTTGGTGCGGTTCATTTATATGGAGCGTTTCATGTCCGTGAGCCAAAACCGACCATTCATCGGTGTCACCTTAGCTCCCACGGTGGTTCTCCTGGGTCTATTATTGAGCGCCTGCGGTTCCATGTCGTTTGCTCCGGCGGCCGTCGTACCAACGCAGCATCCGTTGCCCTATAGTGCTCAGATACAGGTGGTGGAAATCTCTGCCTATCCGGTTCAACGCGGCGCGACGCTCACAACCGATCCGCGCACTCAGAACTTCACTGAGCAGATCAGCTCGATTCCCCCGTTATCCCAAGAGCATTGGAAGAACACCGTTCTGGACTATGTGGCCACCAGACAAACCTTCCGGCGCATCAGCACCACCGAACGGTCCGATCTCACGCTGGTGTTACGGGTGTTCTTCTACGTTGATCCGGCCGTAGAAGATGATTTCAATTACACCTATATCGCCAAAGCGGATGCTAACCTTATCGACCCTCAAACTGGTCGCGTCGTGACGCATTATACCGGCTTCGGAAAGAGGTTCAGCCCTACCTCGCGTGCGTCGATGGAAGACGATCGAACCATGCTGGACCAATCCCTGCATTCCGCGCTCCTGGACCAATCCCTGTACTCCGCGCTCCACGATCTTTTCGACAAAATCGAGTCCGATACCCAACTCGCATCGCTTTAACCCATCCGTGACTATTCCACCAGCCTTGGGCGCTGCGTCGATAGCTTGTGCTTCTTGGCTCTCTTCCAAGACTCTTTTCCGCTGGGCCAAAATAGACGGAATATCTTGTTTCCATTTGGAGACAAAACCTGGTTCGTAAAAGAGGGCAGTAAGCAAACGCCCGCCGGATGTCAGTCAAGACAAGAGGTAGAACCACTGTCCGGCCCGCAACATCGTCCATAGGGCGACGGCGCGGGCACGAGCTAGAAGTGGAAGGATAGCCCCCCGACTATATGATTGGCCTGATAGTCGCCTTTGAATCCTCCGATGGGACCATTCGTCAATTCGAGCGCCGCCCAGTTGTATTTATATTCACCAAACAGGGCGATACGTTCGGTGAGGTAATAGCGAACACCAGCCAAGGCATTGAGGCCCGGCACGGCATTGT
>DAISKX010000657.1:0-2378 GCA_036820725.1 Nitrospiraceae bacterium | reverse complement strand
GCCAGTTTCATCGAAACCACACGACCGCCGCAACGATCAGCGACACCGCCACTATGGTGATTGTCGCCCAGAACCACGATTTCACCTCATCGTCGCGCCGGACGAGTTCCACGTTCGCCGCGATGTGATGCGGGGAGCTTGGCTTGCACGCAGACTTCCAACGCAGCAATTCGGATTTAGTCTCTTTTTTGACGTTTTCAATTCGAGAAGGATCAATGTCCATATTCAACATTCAACTCCAGAGTTTCCCGCAACGTCTTGAACCAGACCCTAAGATACACCGTCTCCTGCGATGGCTAAACGAATTACGAATTATGTCCCTAAGGTCTACGTGGCCTGTCCAGCCCAGACGTTCACCGGTTGATCCTTCGCAGGCATAATTCGTAATTCGTAGGATCGCAAGATCAGTCGCCATGAGGTAGGTAATGGCAAACATGAACGCACACATACATCAGCAGTCAGGCATCCTCAGCTGAGCAGACATCCGCGCAACCATCAGTCCCGCAACATCCTCGCGGGAGCCAGCCAGTCGGCTATAGGTCCAGATAAAATACAATAGCCTAGGCATTTCCCGAGGTGATCAACTTCTACTTGATGAAGGCCTGCACTGGTGCTACTAAATCTTTGGATCGCCTCCGAGTATGCAGCCTTTGGCCGCGTCTCTGGGACACCCAAGAAAGGCGCATCCTCCTTTCACAGGGTCTTCGATATGTTTTGGAATAAAGAGACTCCCACCGCTCCCGGCTTGTACTGGTTTAAAGCGGACGATTATGATGTCACCATTGTCGAACTAACCGTCACCGGGGACATGATCATCACACTCCATCCGAGACCAATACATCTACCGGTAGCAAAATTTCTCACACGTTTTGGTGAGTGCAACTGGCATGGACCTATTCAAACTCGAATTTCTCACGACGAAGGCGAAGCTAGTCACCTAGAAGGTCAATCTAATGTCGTGGACCTTGCCTCCTACCGTCAGCGAACTAAATAAGAGCGAACCTGGAGACATGGAGACATGCAGGGCACTAAAGGGAGCCTTATCTGAGACAGGTCGTAGGGGTACTCGAATTGCTCAAGCCGAATTACCTGAAAGAGACCCCCGTATACGGGTCCGGCCACACATCGTGAAACACCTGAATGAGTTTTTCGTCAATGCGTGTGCGATGGAGTGCTTTGATCGCCTTGTCAGCTTCCTCGATTGTAGTCATTTCCACGTTACCCAAGCACCTCGACTCGTCCGCGATAGTTCTTGCAATGACAGCGGAGACCACCACTCCATACGAGGAGAACAACTTGGCCAGTTCATCATCGGTGAGAGTCGATGGGAATCCTTCAATGTATAATTTGACGCTCACAAGACACCTCATTCCGGTTGCACAGTGCTTCTTGAGAGGACAGCACTTCTAGAGGGAAGACGAAAGCGCGTCCGCGTGGCCCAACAGAAGGCCAATTGACACGGAGACTAAGGCGTTGAGCGGCGGTGGCTAATGGATCGATCGCTTAGGAAGGAAAGGAACGCGATAGATGGGACAGTCAGCGTGGCTGAAACGTCACTATCATCCTAGAAGTAATGTCACGGCAGGTCAATGTGTTTCGAGGGGTGGCGACGATTCGTTCACAATGCATCAAAGGGAAGCACCCTCCACCGACCAAAGCTGAGATGGTTTACAGAAGTCAAAGTGGCAAATCACTGGGGGAAACGGCGAATTGATCTTAAGGTTCCAATCGATAGGTTTGTCCCGGAGCAGCCAGCCTCTATTGTGAGAGGTCATCATTTCGAGCATCTCTAAAGACTAATAGAAGCTGGCCGTCAAATCTCATGTGATGCAGCTCATGAATGGCCTTATCGGCCTCTTGCGTCTCTGCCATGTGAACTTGTGCAATGCCCATGGGTCGCCCCTCCACTGTGGTTCCCATATGAATGGACAATACGACGCCAAATGTGGAAAACATTGGTTTCACATCCGACTCTGCGATTGAATTAGGTAGTCCGTCCACATAGACGTAGGCGCTCATGGTATTCCTTTAGTTGTGTCAGAAAGAGAGACAAATACAGGGACTAACGGTTGGTCAATCCGCCGTTTTCCCACGAACTGCTAGCCCGCCATTTTCACTTCACATACCCATTGCCACGGCGCCCGGTTCGTATTCGAGGACCTTACAAAGGTCGGTCAAGACCCTTGGGCTAAACCCAGGGATCGCAAGAATCTGCTTTGTGTTGTGAACAGCGTGCCGAAGATCAGCCAGTGAGCAAACGCCGACATCACGATAGAGGAAATAAATTTGCTTGGATGATAACCGAGGTACATCACCCAACTCGGCGAGAGAGGAGGGATATCCACCTCGCACCTGCTGGTAATAGGTTGATCGGCCAG
>DAISKX010000656.1:0-2380 GCA_036820725.1 Nitrospiraceae bacterium | reverse complement strand
GCTCCTGCCTGCAACCCGAAGCTGGCGGTGGAGGTCTCATAGAAAGCCGGCTCGCTCCAGGTGCCGGTCTTTTCATCCCGAACAAATAACACACCGTTCCCCCCTTCAAGGCCGAACAAAAAAGCTCCCTTAAGGAGTTTGGGGACGATCAACACTCCCTTGACTTCCTTCACATGGGCACGAAAACCGGAAGTGTCGGGGTCTTTCATGAAGTTCTGCCACGTCTCCATGGCATTGTTGAGAATCTGTTCGGCTTCCTTTACATCTTCGGCGGACACCGATTGTGTCATACCCGTAACCATGGATCCCATGACAACCGCTATCATGAGCAGCCGGTGACCGAATCGACCACACTCCTTCAATGTCTTTCTCATCTCGTCCTCCTAGAGTAAAATGGCTTTTGTCGACGTCATCCTCATCGCCGGGTCTTGGACGGCGGAAAGTTTTCAAACGCTTTTGCGATGGCTTTATTGCCAAGCTCGATATTTTCCGTCGCGGTATCTTCAAGGTTCGCCACCATCGTCGCGCGCCAAACTAACTGCTTCTTCGTCGGTTCGATCAGATCCGTAATTAAGGTTCCCTCCCGGTACTCATAGGTTGTGACACCGCTATAGCCTGCTCCATAGCCATACCGGCCGTGCCAGCCATAGGCACCCATCGAAGGACCAGTCGTGTCGATTCTTTGCTTATCCTTCACCCCCATCCAGTAGTGAACCAGCAGATCTGGATCCTGGTCCAACCCGACTTGCCTCAGCCCTTTCTTTGTGAGTTCACGCGCAACGGCAGTCTCGATTCGTTTACGTGTCAGGCTATTGCTCAACACTCCGCTTTGGTTCAGATCCGTCATTCCGGAAAATGAGAAGGTCTGAAATTTGCTGAAGTCTGCCGTCTGATCAAAGTCGGTTTTGACATTGATATTCGTGCAAGCCATGACACAAACGAGAGTCAGCGCGGCAAAACCGGCATACCAGCGTTGCAACATAAGCGTCACTTCCTTTTTTCCTTACTTCACGTCCCAGTTGCCTGCGCCGACATTGTACTGTGTTAGACAGGGGGGAAATACTGTCAAAACTGACAGGTGCTTTTCGGCCGACACTGTGTCCCCTTTCCATCCGTTTTCTTGCCCGGCGAACATGTATCCAGAGCAGCCGCGTATCCATTCGCAGCGTCACGGCGCGGCATCCCCTTTCAATTCAGCCTCGAGGACTGAAGCGATGAACCCGCCTGCAGGGATGGCCAACAGCGCACATGGGCACTGCCGTAGCACCCGTTCACTATGACTGCCTCGCAAGGCATCGAGGAAGCCATTGCGGCCGTCGGTGGACATCACGATGAGATCCGTTTGCGTCTCCGACGCCGTCGCGCAGATCACATCGACCACATCGCCCTGCCTGGTCAATCGGTTCCACCGCCATCCCGGGATATCGGGCACATGAAGATCGGGCATGCCTCCATCTTGTCCCACATGCAGGATGGTAAACACCCCAGCAGCGCAGTTGAGCCGGTATGCCATCCGGACAGCAGCCTGGATGGATGGCTGGGCTGGAGGATTCGACGCAACGGGGATCAAGATACTCTTCAATGAAATGGATCCGTCCTGTGCGGACACGAATCCATCGACACCCTTTGGGACAAACAATGTCATTTGCCTTGATGCGCGCGCGATCGGAACGGCGACGGACTTGCTGAACCACGGACTAGCGCCTTTGCTCTGATCGTTGGCGAGCACGATCAAGTCGGTGGTATGCGTGGCCAAGTATGCCGTGACGCCCTCGACGGGATCCTGATGGACGGTTTTGACCTTCTTGACATCGATTCCC
Organism: Nitrospiraceae bacterium; assembly: GCA_036820725.1. Lineage (GTDB taxonomy): Bacteria > Nitrospirota > Nitrospiria > Nitrospirales > Nitrospiraceae > DASSBQ01. The sequence continues at coordinate 560 of DAISKX010000656.1, read as the reverse complement.
AATTTGGAGACATCGGCTCTGGAGCTGTTCTTCGGAAGCAAGCCCCACCGTTCGAGAGTTTCCCTCACCCCGGGAAACTCCATCCACTCCGTCTCCCGTTTCTCAGAAACGTGAAGAATGGTCAGTCCTGCCTTGGCGGTTAACGCAGCCGTCAGGGCATGCGCAAAGGCCGGTTCGCTGGCAGGGCTGAAGTCGGAAGGATGAAACACATTTTGTAAGATCGGGTAATCGATCGATTCCGGCGTGGTCATGCGCTGCTCCTTTTCACCCTTGTAGTGGTATCTTCACGATCATGAATAGGCCGTACATGCGTCTCAAGCGCTACCGAGGCCTCATTACTCGTGTTTTGGGGATCGGTTGTAACCGGCACGACCATACAACAAGTCACAACCACAAATCGAGTGGACCCATCAGAATCCATCTCCGAATGCGTGAGATATAGTCCACGAAAACGGTTGAAGCTGGGCTAGGCCGGCTTCACGGCATATTGCGGCGACCCCTCTGACGGATAATCCAGTGACCCCTTGACCTCGGCGATCTTCTCCTTCGGAAAGTCCGGC
>DAISKX010000655.1:0-2415 GCA_036820725.1 Nitrospiraceae bacterium | reverse complement strand
CAGCTGACGAGATAACGGGTTTTTGGAAATCTCGATCTCAATGCGTGGACGACTGCCCGGACAACGATGCCTGGTGCAGGGGCGTTCTGGCCGGCCTGTGTGGCGTGTTCCTTCACACGGGTAAAGGGCTCTTGGTACATCCTCTTCATGTCGGAATTCCATCCCGCATCCCATGCATCCACGGTTTTCCTGGTCTTACCCCAGATCGGTGTCGCGATCGCCCCTGGCTCGATCAGCGCCACGTTAATTCCCCACGGCTGCAACTCGACCCGCAGCGAATCGTTCAATCCTTCCAACGCATGCTTCGAGGCCGAGTAGGGAGCCAGGAACGGCATGGCGACACGGCCGGCCATCGAACCCATGTTGATGACGCGGCCCCGCGCCTGTCGTAGCAGCGGGAGGAACGCCTGCGTGACCGCGATCAGTCCAAAGACATTGACGTCGAATTGCCGACGCCACTCCGAGAGGGGGAGCGCTTCGAGGGGACCGGCGATCCCGATTCCCGCATTGTTGACGAGACCGGCCACGCCATCCTCGCCCCCCATGGCTCTGACGGTATGAACGGCGGCGGCGATGGAGGCGGCGTCTGTGACGTCGAGTCCGATCGGCATCAGGCGGGGACTGGCCGATGCGGCCAACGTCGTTCCATCAGCCGGATCGCGGACACCGGCAAAAACTCGATAGCCCAGTTTATCCAGCGCGAGTGCACAGGCGGCTCCGATACCGGTCGAGGCCCCGGTGATGACGACGCTGCTGGATGAGGGAACTGACCGAAAGAAGGCGACCATGGTGCGACTCGTGCCGCGGATAGGGCATCGCTTGATTTTACCGTACCCTATCATAAGCGGAGCGGAACCCCCAATGCGATGAGGCCTAAGGCGTCCTTGGAGCACCCTTGAACTTTTCCCCTGCGGTAGCTAGCCTAGTGACTTGTGAATGTCCGCCCTTCCATCCGCTGCGTGTGTCTCGCCTGGGCAACAGTCTGTTTCATCTGTCTCACCCCCGGATGTGCGACCGACCAGAATCCGGCGCGGGCCGATGCGCAATCGATGGCGCAGTCTCGTGAGGCGCAGAACGGAGCCAAGGCCTTTCAGAAATTCTTGAGTGCCTCGGACGTCATTATTTCCCAGGATCCTGTCATCCACGACAGAGTGATGCGGGTGTTCGTTCGCATCGTACAGGCAGCCAAAGCTTCTCCATCGTATGGTGAAGTGGCGAGCCCGCTGCAGTGGGAACACGTTGTGATCCGCGACGATCTGAAAGTGACGGGGTTTGCATTTCCCGGCGGCAAGATCGGCTTATACACCGGCCTGATCAGCGCGGCGGACACGGACGATCAACTGGCCGGGGCTATCGGGCATCTGGTGGCGAAGGTGCTCACACGCCATAGCGCGGAGCGCATCAGCCGGAATTTCGTGCGGGCAGCCGACCAGGGGTCTGGTTTCGGCCTTCGTGTCAAACCGACGAAAGGCGAGGAGTTGGAAAAGTCCTGGCAGAACGCGCAGCGCGAGGAAGCAGATTATGTCGGAATGTTGCTGAGCGCGGACGCTGGGTACGATCCTCACGGAAGTCTCGCTTTATACAAGAGTCTTGAGGGACCAACAAGCCCGAGGGCCAAAAAACTCGACGAGCACCTTCCTGAGGCGATGGCTCGATATCACGCTCAGCAGAAGCCGGCGGCACCAGTCCAATCCAAATAGAAGAGTGGGCGATCCATCGTGGTTTCCCCGCATTGTTGCGGGATTCTATTCGGTTCACGGTCGCGAACATGGTGCATCATACGGGCATCACAGCATATTTGGACGGGAGTTCTATCAGGTAGATTTACTGGATCGATTTTTCTTGAACAAGGCTTCTATTTGAAGTACTCAGAAATGGATGAATAAGAACAGCGATATTACCGGTATCATCCAGGGCCCGTTACGGCGCTTCAGCGTATCCTCGGTTGAACTGATCAGGACATTGGCGAGCGATGTCGATCTCTCCGAGGAAGACCGTCTGTGCTTGGAGAATCACCTCTTGAAACTCCATCTTGCCTACGCGGAGTGGAAACGGCGGAAGATCGCTTCCGACCCAGAATTCAAAGCGCCTTTTAGTGAGTACGAGAACTGAGAGTCGTTTCTGGTGCATGCCGCTCCCCTCCAGCCCTCATTAGTCTCCCCTGCTCGCCTCAGATTCGTCTTTCCGATAGCAATTCGAACTGGTGCTCACCCCCATTATTCATGAGGGCTTGCTCGGCGGCGTCCACAAGGGTGTCAAGACACTGGGCGTTCAAGGGACACGGCCGCTTCACGGGGCACGGCCCACTCTGGGGACACTGGGGGCACCACACACTGCCGGCTCACGGGACACGGCCCGCTCACGAAGACACTGGGTGCTCACCGACTCGCACCCGTGCGCAAACGTGAGACGATT
>DAISKX010000654.1:0-2423 GCA_036820725.1 Nitrospiraceae bacterium | reverse complement strand
CCCACGAAGACCTCATACAACCGAGGGACGATCACCGACGCCGCCACAGCCGAAGCCAGGGCCAGCATGTGAATACGTAGATAAATAGGTTCGCCTGGTTTCCGCATGTCAAGGATGTTTAGGCTGAGACACAAAAGCTCCCCTGCATTGGCCTCAACGATACTGGATCAGTTTAAATCGTAGACGAGATGTTCTCGCTCATACAAGACACGATCAAGAATGTGAAGAGGAAACATAGCAGTAATCAGTCACCCTTCCAAATTGTTTGACGACCGACCTTTTCAATCTGCTCTACCTTCTTTCACGGTCTTCAATAACTGTCTGACCCAGATTTCTTCCGTCCGTTTGCATGGCACAACCGAGATTACCCGAGGACTTCATGACATTTTCCGCTATTCCATGGCAGGTTTACTGTCACTTTATCACAGGAGGGTCGAGTAGGAAGCACGGCAGGGAAAGCCAATGATGCCCAAGCCGTATGACATAGACCTCGGCTGACGAACGGTGGACGGCCTCAGTCGCACCATCATGAGCTGAATCAAAAATTCCTCTTCAAGCATCTGTGTGATCACCGAATGCTCCCCTAAAACCGCGCCGAAACGTCGCGATGCCCTCGTACTTCTTTCAGTTAGTGTCCCACCATTAGCCCAATGGCGGTCACCCCATCCGTTCCATCCGAGATCCCGTAAAGGGGGCTTACTTGTGTCCGCCTGGACGATGCTGACTGTGTCCTTGGTGGGCGACCTGATGAACCTTCCCGGAGAATCAGCAACCCGACACTGCTTCCTCGACGGCTTCGGCAAACAATCCTTCCATTCCACATCACCTAAACGGTGTAGGGAAAATTAACCTCTGCGGGAATAGTGGGAACTGTCTGTCATTCTTACAATGAGCAGGCTGTCCCCTTGTATCATCAGGGAGCCTTGCCCCATGCACTGCCCATCCTATTCCAGCGCCAGATCACCCCCATAGATATTCGTCGTGCCTGAAGGCAAGACCACCTCCAACGGCCGATAGAGGGAAAGGGGTGCATCCATGAACTGGAAAACCATTCAACGCGAAACACGGATCGTCGTAACGGTGAGCTGCGCCTTGGCTTTGATGTTCAGCGGAGTGGCTCTAGCCAGCGAGACCTGGATTGACGAAGTTTGGAACATGGTGATATTCGAAAAAGCGAGCTACCCCGGCTCGAATTTCGACCCATATCTTCAGAAGCTGGACAGGATCAGAACGGGGCTGGGTCGGGAAGATCAGCATATCGTCAAGATGGAAACCGACCGATTCCTGAAGATGCTGATTGATCGGAAGCATGGCATCAATGACGTGGCCGCCGATGAAATCTACAACTTTGTCCTGAGCGTACGGCCAAGTGAGACGAGCGAGCCGACTGCATTGAACTCGCCCATAGAACTGGGTAGTGACACCGAACGTCCCATCAGTGTCCCGGACTACACCGTGAATACTCCGTACGAAGGCGGACCTTTCTGCGGGGCAGGAGGGTGCGATTACTGGCTCGATGATGTCTATGACCCAGGTGCGGCCGGCTGATCAGAGCACTGGTCAGTGAGCCGACTCCTCTGTGAAAATGATCGTGGTCTCTGCATCGGGCAGGGGCCACGCAGAGGGGCAAGCGCCGCATTGTGGTCATGGAGTAAGAAAGTCAACTCGGCTGACGAACGGCGGGCGGTCTCGGTGTGACCGCCTAGACGGTGGGTACTGGCTCCTGTGTGCTCGTCGTGCTGCTGTAGTGGGAACGAGAACCGCTGCGGCTCGTTTCCTGGCAGGTGCGGTAAGATCTCTCGCTTCCACGCCTCCCGCGGCATCCCATCCACGGCAGTCTGGAGTGGAAGCCTTCTGGAATTCCCGCAGCCACGATCACCGATCGTGGTGCCTTGGTCAGTTCCAGCTTTCCCTCTCCAGATTCCGGGCGGGCCCCTGCCGCTCTGGCGAAGTCGCTCAAGACCCTACCGCACCTGCCAACCTCGCAACGCCGTCGCCTTTTTTTCAAGGGCCGCCACTGATTGGCAGTTAACGCGATAACTGCGACCTCGCCACCCATCCGTTCCACCCGAGTCCAGGCCAAACGGCAGCCTATTCCGCGCATCCCTCGCCAACTCTAGATACTTGCTTTCACGTGATCAGCTTCCGCAACATTTCTTGTACTTAAGACCAGACTCACATGGACACGGGGCATTCTGCCCTAGCTTGTTTGATTTTGATGGAGGAACAAACATTCTGATTTGGCCCCAGTGACGATCTTGATACTCCGCCTTGGACGGATTTGGGAAACTGGTGGGTTTGGGAAGTGCTGCTACAGGAAATGTACCACCACCTCCAAGCATTAGTGTACCGTCGTTACCTATCTTCAGAGCACCGCCCTGAAATTGGGCACTACGACGGCCCCTACTGATCGCCGATAAGAC
>DAISKX010000653.1:0-2429 GCA_036820725.1 Nitrospiraceae bacterium | reverse complement strand
GCTCTTTGGGATGGTGTGTCACAGGTTGTCGCCTGGCTCGACAATGGGACGACGGTCAAGAGCGAAAAAATGCTGGTCGCCGTCGGGCGTCAGGCTAATGTGGAGGATCTGAATCTGGAGGCCATCGGGCTTACGGTCAATGAAAAGGGAGTGCTGGCGACCAACGACTATGGACAAACGGACATTCCGCATATCTATGCAGCCGGAGACATGCTCGGGCCTCCGGCATTGGCTTCATGTGCCATGGAACAGGGACGCCGGGCCGTCTGTCATGCCTTCGGCCTGCCCGTCGGTGAATCGGTGAATCAAATTCCGTTGGGAATCTATACCTTGCCGGAGATCTCCTCAATCGGCCTGGATGAAGAAGCGGCGAATCTCCGGTACCGCGGGCCGCTCGTCGGGCGCGCGCGGTTTCATGAAATTGCACGCGGCCAGATCTCGGGAGCCTCGGACGGTCTCTTGAAGATGATTGCCGATCCCGGTGGAGAACGTCTCCTCGGTGTACAGGTCGTGGCCGAGGATGCCACCGAATTGATTCATCTTGGACAAATTGCTCTGCAAAACGGCGCGACGATCGACTCCTTCATCGAGAGCATTTTCAATTTCCCCACCTTTGCCGAAGCCTATCGAGTCGCAGCGCTCGACATTCTTGGCCAGCGTCTGAAACGCCAAACAACTCCTGCCGCTGCCTGATCTCGCGATCGACATGACTTTCCCCTCCTCCCTTCTTTGACCCCTCACCTCCTTTTGCGCTACGCTGAGATCCCATGACCGGCACGTCCTTCGGTGCGGTCGGGTAGGAGGGGGTACGGTGAATCGCGCGGATCGAAGACGCCAGGAGAAAATACAGGGACGTCCGCACGCGCCCGGCAATGCCTCCCCTATGCGATCCCTGCTGGACCTTGGAAAGAGGGCGCACCAGGCCGGCCGGCTGCAAGAAGCTGAACAGGCTTACCGTGACGCCCTGAACCTCGCTCCGGACGATTCGGAAACACTGCACTATCTGGGACTGCTGCTGTATCGACTTGGACGGCTTGACGAAGCGCTTGAACTTCTGAGCAGGGCCTGCAGTCACGAACCCGGCCAAGCACTCTATTGGTTTAATTTCGGCGTGGTGGCGCAGCGGGCCGGTCGGTCGGATGACGCAATCCGTGCATATCGACAGGCGGTGTCTCTCAATCCACGATACGCCGACGCCTACACCAATCTCGGCCATACCTATAAGGATTTGGGAAAACTGGAACCGGCCGAAGAAGCCTACAGACGCGTCCTTCAGATTCACCCCGATCATGTCAACACCTACAACCACCTTGGTGTCGTGCTGAAAGAGCGCGGCCTCTTTGGACCGGCATCGGATTCCTACCGGGAGGCCATCCGTCTCAAGCCGGATCACGCGGAGGCGCACAATAATTTGGGACTGCTGTTGATGGAGCAAGGTGAGTTGGACGCAGCGATCGTCTCATACGAGCGGGCACTGCAAGTGGCGCCGGGGTATTCGACAGCGATCTACAATCTCGGGATGGCCTGCATCTGGAAGGGGGACGTCAACCGGGCAGTGACCTGTTTCAGCCGAACTGCCGGCATCAAGCATGACCATAGGCGCGCGCCCGAAGAACGATTCGTCCACAAATCGAGAGTGAAGCATGATGCCGAACAGGTCCAGTATCTCTTGACGGAAGGGCGGATTGGAGAGGAATACCGGCATTATCTGGCCGAACTCGCCCGGCTTCACTCTACTCTGGATCAGACTGAACACCGTTCCAATCGGGTGTCCGTGATGCCGGCCGACCTGGCAGGGATTGCCCCGTCGTTCAATAAATTGGTGCATGTGCCGCCCTGTGAAGCGAAGCCGGAAGGAGCGCTCAATTCGGGTCTGGATGTCGACGCGATCGAGGCCCGTTACCGAGCAACCAAACCGGAAGTGACGTTTGTGGATGACCTGCTGAGCCCTCCTGCTCTCGACTCGCTCCGGCGTTTCTGTTGGGAATCCACGATCTGGAAAAAGGATTATGAGAACGGATACATCGGGGCGTTCTTGGGCGATGGTTTTGCGTCGCCGCTCCTGTTGCAAATCGCGGATGAACTGCGAAACCGATTTCGCGGCATTTTCGGCGCTCATCGCCTGACTCAGGCATGGGCCTTCAAGCATGACAGCGACAGACGGGGGCTCAATATCCATGCCGATGCAGCCGCCGTGAACGTCAATTTTTGGATCACCGCCGATGACGCGAATCTCAATGCATCAACAGGAGGTCTCGTCGTTTGGAACAAGGAAGCTCCCCGGGAGTGGAACTTCAAGGACTACAACAGCGATAAAAATCGAGGGGCGATTTACGAATGGCTCAAACAGAGCGGGGCGGAAGAGGTCAAGATTCCATATCGGGCCAATCGGGCCGTGATCTTTAACTCAGATCTTTTCCATGAAACCG
>DAISKX010000652.1:0-2443 GCA_036820725.1 Nitrospiraceae bacterium | reverse complement strand
AGAAGCGGCCAGGCTCGTCGCAGCGGCGTGTCGGCGGGTGGAGTAGAGCCTTCATGAATAATGCGGGTTAGAACATCAGCCGCTCAAACCACCCGCCCTCAGTCGTGCAAAGGTAGCGCTTCAAGTAGAAGTTTGCGAACGGAATGTTTGACGAGCCCTTTGGCTTGCGCGAAGAATCCCTGGTAGGTGGTGTGGCCCTGTAATACACCGTAGTACAGTCGAATCACTTCCTGATAATTGTGCATTAACCGGTGACAGAGTCTCGGAAAAGAGTAGACGATCCGCGCCATGCGGAACGCCACGCGGAACTCCGGATAGATCTCTTGGCCGAGAGCATGGTCGTACTCGAACAGTGTTCGGTTTCGATCGTGGACCGTCCCCAGGATCGCCCGGGCCGCGAGCTGGCCGGATCGAACCGCATAGTAAATGCCCTCCCCGAACAGGGGATCCACCAAGTGGCCTGCATCGCCGGTTAATACGGCCTGTCCTTGCACAAGGGACGCGGATGCATTATTTAGCCGGCTGGGATACAGCGGCAAAGGGTGACCGACCGGCCGAGGGATCGCCCGCTCGGCCAAGCCCTTCTGATCGTGCACGAAACGGTCAAACACCGTTTTAGGGCTGCTCGCCTTTCCCCGAAATTCTGCGACTCCTACTGAGAGCCGTTCCTGCTTTGGGAAAATCCAGGCATAGCCCTTTCGAGTCGCCCCGATATCGATAAGGACGGTGGTACCGTTGGGATAGGGAGCCGCTTGTCCTATTTCCACCTCGCTTTCCAAAGTCGACATACGTTGAATACGTCTCCCTGGAAACAGTTGCTGTGCGACCAGACTATTGGCTCCATCGGCGCCGATGAGAAATTTTGCGCGATATCTACCTCGGACTGTCGACACCATGACTCCATCGGGGCAATGGGAACACTGGACTGCTCCCTCTCCTTCATGGATCTCCGTCCCAACACGACGAGCTTTCTCGACGAACGCCTGATCGAAACGGTCGCGCATAACCATGTAGGCAATCGGCGAACTGGATTCTATTAAGAACGATTCTTGTCCACGGTAGGCGAACTGGACGCCGTAGACAGTATGCTCCACGACCGGCCTGAAATCGTTGCCTATGATGGACTCGATCCTGGCCGACAGCCCCCCGCCGCACACCTTATAGCGAGGATGCCTCTCTTTATCGAGCGCCAGCACCGATAACCCGGCCCGGCTGAGGTCATAGGCAGCCGCTGCTCCTGCCGGTCCCATTCCAACCACCACGACATCGTACTCCTTGGTGTCGGAGACGTTATTCATAAGCCATCGATGTGGATGCAGTGTACGTAGCGAAGGACCCCGGGTCGGCGAGCCCGTACGAAGGAAGACGAAGGCGAGTTATTGACCGAGGTACCACCCGATCCCATAGCGTTCCAAGAAGCTGGTGATCATCGTCAGTGAATTGGCATAGATCATCACGCCCACCACAATGAGCAACACCCCGCTCACGGTTGATACGCCCCACAGGTAGCCTCGAAGTTCTTTGAAGTAGCCGAGGAATCGATCGACACCCAGTGCAGTCAGGAAAAGCGGCAGGCCCAGCCCCAGAGAGTAGAAACTCAGTAATACCACGCCGTTCAGCAGCGAATCAGTCGTGCTCGCGTAGAGAAGGATCGTCCCCAGGACCGGCCCTACGCACGGAGTCCATCCTGCCGCGAAAGCGATGCCGATGAGGAAGGATCCCACATACCCTGCAGGACGATTCCGGAACTGATAGCGATGTTCGGTCTTGAGAAAATTCAGATTTAAAATTCCGAGGAGATACAGACCAAACACAATGACGACCAGCCCTCCAATGCGACGGACATGCTCTTGATAGGTGATAAGCGCTTGGCCGATGAGACTGGCCGAGGCGCCAAATGCCACAAAGACCGTTGAAAAGCCCCCGATGAACAGGAGGGAGTTCACAATGATCGCCTTGCGAAACCGACTGCGCTCCGAGATATCCGTCAGCTGTTCGACGGACAATCCGGTGATGTAGGAAATGTAGGAGGGCACGAGCGGAAGCACGCATGGCGACACGAACGACAGGAGACCTGCCGAGAAGGCAGCCAGCAGCGAGATCGATTGAATCGATTGTGTCATGGCTACGAGGACCCCATCAGCGACTGGATCAAACGACGACCTTCCGGAGTATTCCAATCGCGAGCGCCGAATATGCGGTTGCGGATAATTCCTTGTCGATCGATCAGAAACGTCATGGGCAGGGTGCGCGCCCCATACCGCAGGCCGATTCGAAAATCAGCGTCATGGAGAATGGGAAATGTAAAACCGACTTCCTGTTGAAACGGCTTCGTGACCGCCATGCCTTGTGCATCGGTCGACACTGCCAAAATCTCAAAATCTCTGCGCCCGAACGACCGGTACAATTGTTCCATCGCCGGCATCTCGATCCGGCAGAGCCC
>DAISKX010000651.1:0-2445 GCA_036820725.1 Nitrospiraceae bacterium | reverse complement strand
CCTGTTCATACCGAAGAAGGTGGAGGTGTATGGGGCGCTCTACAGCCCCCAGAGCGGACACAATTTCCTCCAACAGATCGGCGAACAAATGCGGTTCGAGAATAATTCACACGATGCTTTCCTTACCATTGCAGAGCAGGCCGGCATCCGCGCCGTCGATTTGCTGCCGGCATTCAGAACGTTGGCCAGGGAAGGCACGGTGCTGTATTATCCGTTCGACACCCATTGGAATCCGCTCGGTCGCCGAACTGCTGCGGAAATCCTCGCGGCCGCATTACGCGAGCTGCCTGCTTCCGCCACCTCCATGTGCAACGGATGTGACAGGAGATCAGCGTTATGGTAGCGCTGGCGCAGAAACCGCGGCCTGATGCCCTTCCCAACACAGGTACCTAACCCACCCAGCCCCAACGCGACCGCGTTTCTTTTCGGGCGAGGCCGCATGGAGGTGCGTCGGCGTGAGCCTATGAGCTGGTAGTCTCTTGGGCCCGTGACCGGCAGAATACGTTGAGGCTTTGAGTGAGGCGAGAACGCTGCCGGGAGTCTTTTCCATCACTAAAGCGCGGCGGCTCAAAGTGATCATCATTCATACCCGCCCAGCCCCAACGCGCATGCCGCGTTTCTTCCCGGGCGAGGCCGCAAGGAGCGAGGATCCCGAAGCGTACTTTTTTGAGGTACGTTGAGGTGCGCGAGACGACGAATAAGTCGTCTCAAGTTTGCGCACGGGCGCGAGTGGTGAGCGCCCAGTGTCTTCTATATTTGGCGGTCATTTTCAGCCGCCGCTCAGACGAACGGAGGCAAGGGCGCATACACGACCGCATATCCCAACAAGCGCTCCAACCACCCTTCCATCTCATGCTCCAGAAGAGGCGCACAATTGAGACGGACCTCCATCTCAAATCCGCGCTCCGTTCCCACGATCCCGACGATCGCCGATGCATCGGCTCCGTCGGGAAGGAGTTCTTGCGTCTGAAATTCACAGAGCGTGGTATAGAGACGCCCCTGGGGTTGGATCGCACCGAGCAGTTCGGGTAATTCATCGAGAGAGCAATGGACCGAGCATCGGTAGGCATACCGCGCCCCGGTTTGAACCGATTCGAACTCCTTGAGGGCGGTTTCGGAAAAGCCGGTGAGATAGGTCCGTACGTCGGCAAGCTGCGTTCCGAAAGTCGCGGCGAGCTTGCTGGCCGGCACGAGAAACTCGTAGGCATCCGAGGAATTATATTCGAACTGGCACGGACCGAAGGCATCAGGCCATGAACAAAAAAACGGAATCGACGCGTCGACCGGCTTCAGCACGACGGCTTGTTTCTCCACCGACGCCTCGATGGGGAGGTCCAGCGTCGCAATCGCCTCTTCAAACGCCGTCCGGCGTTCTTCAACCCAGCCGGCACGCTGATTGTCCGCGCGGGTCTCTCCCGGGGTCACCACGTCCCTGGTGTTGAGACGGACCCGGATAAACGCATGCGCGTGCCTGAACCCAAGCCAGAGCATACTGGTCGGGTGATGAAACTGCAGCGGACCACGCAATCTCCATGGATGGCTGATCGAACAATAGGTGCCGATGTCCTGATGCCGCTTATAGATTGTGTGGTACCCTCCCGCCAGGAGAAAGAAATCACCGCGCCACTTTTCCCGCACATGAATCAGCGTGACATCTTCCGTGGCCCATGGGTCCAGCCGGTCAAGATCCTCGGGCGACGCGACGATCCATTCTTCGACGTAGCAAATCACGTCCTTCGCAGGATGGACCGGTTTCAGGCCGAGCGCGGCGAGCCGCTCCCCCACTGCCAGCACCTCCCCGAACTTGAGCTGCGCCGCGGTTTCCCACCGACGTTCCCGCATACAATGCTCCGGCTGCCGTTCACCGCACGGACTTCAACGTCCCGCCGTCGATCTTGGTGTCATTGATGAACCGGTCGATGCCGTCCTTCAAGGCGAGGCCGACCAGCTTTCGCACGTCATTGTGTTCGAACCAGAAGACCGTCTGAGTCAATGCCCCTTCGACATGGCGGGTGGTCGTGCTGTCGTCCTTGGGGTTGAACGCTTTGATCATCATCTTGCTCTCAGCCGTGATGACGGTGGAAAAAAACCGGCTCTTCGCGTTGGCCGCCAGATCCAACAACTGACCCGTGATGATGATGTCCGCACCGGACACGGCCACGCCCGACTGCACCACCCTGGCGTCCCATCCCCGGCCCTGCCAACCTCGCTGGCGCAGCGTTTCGGCCAACGCTTCGGCGACGGTTTCGCCGGCCTTTCCGCCTGTCACGTTGAAATAGGTCACTCCCCCGCCCAAGTGCGTCCGCAATCCCAACCGCGTGGTATCGGCTCGCCGATCCTCAAACGGTTCGATCACAACCTTGATCGGATCTGACGACACGCTCTGGGCCGGAGGGAGCTTTGGCACCACATCGAGCGCAACGGTCTGACCGCTCCCCGCACAAC
>DAISKX010000650.1:0-2447 GCA_036820725.1 Nitrospiraceae bacterium | reverse complement strand
ATTGCTCGTAATCGAATACTATAAAAAAAACGGCGGGCCGCAGCATTGAAGTACGGAACCTGGTGGGAAGACGGAAAAGGAAGCCCTGAAAAAGCTAAAACATCACCGAAAAGAGCTAGAGGCTGCGGCCTAGCCGATCTACTGACCACGCGGCTACCAAATCGAAATCCTTTCTCGCCACACCGTTTAAGATTGCGTTGAACTGAGGCCGCTGGTCTCGCCCCTTACATCTGAATGGAGCCAATTTTAGAGCACTTCAACGGGGATTCGAGTCGCAAGTTTGACCTGTCGGACACGGTCGAGGAACTTCCCTGACGGTACGCGGGCCTTTAATATCAGGCGCTGATAGTCCTTGCATCACCCTTTCGCTACCAGGGCTCGCTTGGATGGCTTCCTGTCCCGCCGTGCAACTGATAAATAACATGGGCAGCGCCAAAATCACGGATGCCAAAGCAATGGTATGCCTATACATATGTTGAGCCTTTCGTGTGGTGTTGCATGAGTGATGAATGTCTGTAGATTCGACGCCGAACTGATGAAACTTGGCGCAGGCGACCGGCTTGTGGCAGCCCATGCGGAACATCGGACCGAGGCAGAAGCATTGTTGCGGAAGTGGTGCCACAGTCTTAGCATCTTCCGAAAATCCAGCACTGAGCCCTGTAAGAGACTGCATCCCAGAATCCACCTACTGCAGGGGTCGAGAACTGTTGATCGGCTCCAATGTACGTCATGCCATTCGCTGCTACAAAACGCAGCCGCCAATGATAGGTTGTTGAACGTTCTAATCCACTCCAATCGGAATAAAGATCATTGCTTTCATAAAGAGGTATGATCTGAAATGGTGGGGAGGTGTTATCATAGGCCGTTGTCTTTCCAAACTCCCAATACACCGTGCCCGCCAAATAATGGTTACTTAATAACGCAAGTGTCCGTGCACTCGTAGGCTCCACCATAGAAACCGATGGTTTAGGATATGTAATGTCCGGCGGGATCAAAGCAACCGAGATCCCCGCAGTGGGCGTTAACACGGGATTTGGACTATTTGCATAATCGTTCGTGTCGATCAGGGCACTGAAGGGAGCTCCACCCAGCGCATGTGCGGACCTAACAGGAAACCATAATTCTAATGCTGCTCCTTGAGCAAGCGGCCACCAACCCGTTTCATGGTTGGCCAAAACCCTGAGCCCGCCATTAGGCCCGGTTGGCAAAACCTGGGGACAGTCATCCAGCTGCTGCGGGTTTTGACTACCAGGTGCGGTGAACCAGCACTTCACGGGGTTAACTGCATCTATGGAAAGAGCCGTATAAGATGGGAGAAAGATCTCAACATGTGAGAGCGATTGGTATGGACCCGCCGTTCCGCACGGGTTCCCAACTTGCTCTATCCTTGTATGGAGAATGTAAAGCTCATTAATTTTAGGAGCGGTCAAATTAGTTTCCCCCCAGTATCCCACCCGGGCTGCTGTGCCAGGTTCTTGATAGGGGGGGCTTCCACTGACACTGCAATTTTCCGTCTGGGTTTGAACGATCGGGCCATCTATCCATGATGGGACGGCGAAGCTCACGGAAGATATGAAAGAACATAATAAGAGTGAAGACAAAGCACTGATTGTGTACTTCTTCAACACCATACTAATCCTCTTCTTGATTCGCACAGCCGCCGCCAAATATGAACAACGTCAAAAAAGCGGCCAGAAGTGCCAGAATGGAAGGACCTTAAGAAAATAAAAGAAATCGCGAGTCATCCAGTCGTAGTACACATTACTCGGCCCGCGCAGTACTAGCAAGTCTTTAGAAAGGCAATCCAGAATGCCTGACCCCGTTTGAAGACGCGTCCATCGCCTCGCGCCATGGTCTATCCCTCCCGCTTTTCAGACCGTTTGGTTAAATATTTCTCCAATGCGTTGAGAATGACTCCGCGAAGATCAGACCGGTCGTCAGCCGCTCGTACCTTGGTGGCCCTTATTCAGGTGCAGAGAGAGATTAAATGCGAGGGAGGGGGAGCAATTCTTCAGGAGTAATATCTTCTGCCGAAATCTCCGCGCGCCAATAAGCCATGAACTCGTCTTTGGTAAGACTGTCAGCGCATGTTTGAGCATCCTCTAAGGAGATTCTGTCAGGCTTAGCGTCTTGCTGCCATTTTTGAAGCAACTTGTTTCGTTTAGTTTTCACGCGTGACACGCATGATCTTGCAATGCCCAGTGTTGTGGCGATTTCTACGGGAGCATGACCGGCCTTGAGCATTACACATATCGATTCTATCGTTTCAGGTGCGATCCTAGGTTGTCCTCGTTTTCCCGGGAGACGTGACATGTCGATGCCTAGGGCATCGCAAAGCCGTTCCTGTCTCTCGTCCGACTCTAGGCACCGGAGTAATGCCTCCCCCACGAATCGAAGGCTCCGTGCGCCTCCCGGCCATGTTGCCGAGTGAAGCGCGGCTTCAGCCA
>DAISKX010000649.1:0-2461 GCA_036820725.1 Nitrospiraceae bacterium | reverse complement strand
AATACCTCAGAGACCAGGTGGTGCTCTACCGTGAGGAGGCCGCGGAACTCCGGGCAGCCGCCAAATACTATGAAGGGGAGGCTCGACGGTCTGCCCAGGAGACGGGCCAGGACTCGGCACGAACGCGCCGCTATCGAGACTTTGCCCAACAAGCTTCCGTGCAGGCCAAGGATGCCGACCGGCATGCCGAAGAGTACCAGCGACAGTTGCTGTAAGAGCTCTCTTTGCAATGGCCTCAGTCGAGTTGATAGGGTACAATTACAGTCAAGAAAAGGGACGATTACAATGAAGCACAAATCGCTCATTGAGACCAATCCCCATCTCAAGGTTCCGGCGAAATACCGGAAGGCTCTGATTGTCAACGTCGCCAGCTCGACGGCGGTCGAGACCGGCGCATCCGTCGAATCCATTGTCCCTATCCTGGCTGATCCGAAAAAACCGCGACCGGTCAAGAAGACGAGCGGCTCTGCTCGATAATCTCTCCTAACAAGCTCTCCATCGGCACATAATTCTTATTGAGACCTGCCTGAATCGCGGCAATGTATGCGTTCTTGCTCCCCACAAGGATGCTGAAGTCCAAAAGCGGCAGCCCTGCCTGGAGTGCCATAAGAGTAGAAAGCACACGGGCTATGCGTCCATTTCCATCACGAAACGGATGGATCAGCGTCACATATGAAAAGTCTTTCGATCCCTGTGATACCGCAGAAACAACGAGCCAAGACGCGACATGCCAGGTAGCTGATTCTACGTCGGGGGGTCGATCCGTTTGAGAGCTTGAGTTGACTGCATAGATTAGGGAGAAGGGAGTATAGCCTTTGAAGTTCTTCTCGTCACGCCACATCGATCGGGTTAGTCGCCGATGCTGAGGTGTTCCACACAGAAGAGAGTTTTAGTGAAGTGAGGAATCCTGAGGTTAGCAAAGAGCACTAGGCAGGTTTTGCATGAATCGGAGGAGACAATAACCGTTAGGTCTTTGTCACAGAGAGAGAAGCAACGGGAAGGGCTTCTGCTTCAAGCCGGGACAGGTCGACGATCTTACTCGCGTGGTCAATATCAAACCCAACCACTTGTCCCTTGTCATCAAAATCAAGCACAACACCAGGAGCTACTTCCTGCGATTGGACACCGACCTTTTCTGACAGATCGATGTAGAGTGAGTCAGTGTCTGAATAGTAGTGAAATTTCATGATCCGGCTTCCTTAACAAATCTATGGTCCTGTATTGGGTGGGCGGACACGAACGCGACCAGGTTCAGCCGTCACAATCGCTCCAGTTTGAAGCTCAGTCCCGTAACGACCGAGCACGGCTAAACACGTGAAAGCTTGTTGTCGAGCCGACCACCCGACTAGACGAACAATCCCCGCATGGGATTGCCGCCGCACGATAGCAAGCTCCCCGAAGTCTTTATCAAGTGTTATAAGAATTCGGCCTTCCTGGGAAGCCCGTGCCAGGATTTCATCGTCGCCGGGATCAACTTCCCACTCTCCTGCCTACATGACCTCGTGTCCGGATGCTTGAAGCGCGGCCTTCGAGCCACCCCATTCACAGGTATCAAGCAGAAGTTTCACGAAGCCGATTCGAGCGGCAAGGGCTCAATGCGCTCATGGCCGACGAGCCGATGGGCGTAAGCGAGACAGGCGTGAATATCGGCCAGTTCAAGCCAGGGATAGCCATGGAGGATCGTTTCGGGTGTATCGCCGGCGGCCACGGATGATAGGTTTCCCAGCGAAGATCTGCGGGTTCACGGTGATGCGCTTCAGAAGCGCGGCTTCGTTATTCGGAGCGGTCATGTTCGGAATCATAGCGCACTTGCCGAAAGATTAAAACACCGGTGCACAAAACTGGGAAACTGTGGGTTCTCCAGGTACCCTTTGGCATGGGGTTCCACGAAGATATATTGATATAGGACACGAGGACGATCCCGTTGAGGACAGCCACGCCAGCGAACAGGCATCTGAGAAAAGGCTCAGACCCTTATCCTTGCCCCCATCGGAGGCCGTATGGACTAAGCCGTTTTTTTGAGCCGTTTGTCCGCATGCAATACCGTGAAGCCGATAACCTCTGTACCCTCGTAGCGGACAATGATGTCGTCGTCCGCCATCTCACTGTCAGTCGCGTGGCTGGGCTTTTTGAAATTCACATACAGCGTGTCCGCTTCAGCATCGTAGGTAATCCACACCGCATGCTGCGGCGCCCGATTCACGGCCGGAATGAGCTTCAAGTACTCTTGGATATCCGCTATGGCCATACCTGCCTCCTATTCCTTGGCCGCCGGCCGATCCTTCACTCGACAATCCACCGGCCATGGGTCTTGATCGTGTCGTACATGGCATCGGGAGCGAGGTCGGCGCCATTGGGCCATTGCACGGCACCCGTCACCACCCGCGCCTCGGCGAAGACTGCCGGGTCGCGCAATGGCTCGAACACCGTTCCCTTAACGCGGGGGCCACTGAGAAAGGTC
>DAISKX010000648.1:0-2463 GCA_036820725.1 Nitrospiraceae bacterium | reverse complement strand
GAATAGATGCGTGATCGCCCGATCGCCCGCGTGCCAGTACAGATGAGGCGTCAATTGCTCTGAAGAGAGAGAGAGATGCGTGTCAGCCAGGAATTCCTGCACGCGCCCATAACCAGGCTCAATGTCTTCGACGATCGCATACACCTCGACGCGATTGCAGGTGGAGAGGAGCAATCCCTCTCTTATGCCGGGATAGGAACAGAGCCGGCTCAACGCCTCGCCAAGACGACTCTCGGGCACAGCCAATTTTTCCCGGATCTCGACCGGGGCGGTCTTGTGGCTGATCCCGACGACGATCATATGCATGCTACGAATCGACTCCATGGCCTTTGAGAACCACCCCGATCAAGGTCAAAATCACGCCCGCAAAGCCGATGATCGTGAGATAGGCGGCGCGTTTTGCCCGCCATCCAACCGTCAACCGTCCCATCAGGACCACGAAATAAAACACCCAGGTGACCAATGCCCAGGTCTGCTCAGGATTCCAGCTCACGTAGCTACCCCGGACGATTTCGGCCGAGAAGGCCCCGGTGATAATTCCCAACGTCAGCAAGGGAAACCCCAGGATCATCGCCTGTTGATTGAGGTGATCGAGATAATCGAGTGCCGGTAGTTTTGTATAGAGCACGTTAAAACGCTTGGACTTGAGTAAGCCGTCCTGAATCAGGTACATCAATCCCGCAACGAAGGCCACGGCAAAGCCTACTGTACCCAACATGCTCAAGGTGACGTGCACCCAGAGCGTCTTGAAAACCGGTTGAAATGTGGACACATTCTCGGCCGGCAGTGCCGCAGCCGACACCAACGAGATCAGCGCAAGTGGAACGATGAATGATCCGAACACGTGGATTTGACGCCGGAACTCGACGGCCAGGAACACGAGTATCAGCATCCAGGAAAAAAACGAGAGGGCTTCGTGAAACGTGGGAACGACCGAGCGCTCGATGCCGACCATCCGCATCACCAGCGCAACGGTGTGAGTGACAAATCCGACGCCCGTCACTCCAAGGGAAATCTTTGAAAGCCATTCCGAACGGCGAACGAGGTAGGCGAGAAACCCGATGGTGCCGAGGAAGTAGAGACCCATCGTCACCATGAAAAGCAGCGCAGACATGTTCGGCTATCCTCGCAAAATTCAAGAAAAAAATCCACTTTTTGGGACGTGGAAATTATATCGGTGAGAAGAGAAGAGAGTCAAGAAAAGGAGCCGTGCGGTTCGCTGTATATTGTCAGTCTTCCCATCGGGAACATAGAGGATATCAGCGTTCGCGCACTCCGTATCCTTGGCCAGGTC
Source organism: Nitrospiraceae bacterium (assembly GCA_036820725.1). Lineage (GTDB taxonomy): Bacteria > Nitrospirota > Nitrospiria > Nitrospirales > Nitrospiraceae > DASSBQ01. Next base: position 1,169 of record DAISKX010000648.1, on the reverse strand, counting down.
GATCTCGTGGCCACGAAGGATACCCGGCGGACACATCAATTTCTTCGCCACTATCGCATCCGCACCACACTGACCACCTATGATCGCGGCTGCGCTCCGGAAAAAACCCCGATTCTACTCGACCGGCTCCGGCATGGAGAAAGTCTCGCCTTGGTCTCGGATGGCGGTACTCCCTGTATCTATGATCCCGGATCCCGGTTGATCGCCGCAGCTCTTCGTGCAGGAGTTCCACTCATTGCGGTACCGGGGGCCTCCGCTCTCGTGACCGCTGTCGCCGTGTCCGGCATGTCCGGAAATGCCCTGCAATTTCACGGCAAACTTCCCGCCAGACCACAACCCTTGATCCGCCTCCTGACGGTTCTCAAGGACAGTCGCAGCACAAGCGTCTTTTTCGTATCGCCGTCAAGGTTACGTGCCTCGCTCTCGCGCATACAAACTGTGTTAGGAAATAGACATGTTGTCGTCGCGGTGGACCTCACGAAAGCCACGCAACAGATCCTGGCCGGCACAATCAACCAAATGCTGCGGAGACACTCACTTCACTTCCCCGATGCGGATGTCACCTTGGTGGTGGCTGGTCACTAACTGGAAAAATGCAGCGACATCCTGCTCAGTCGTGCTGACGTTTCCGGATCATCACGCGGTACGACTGCTGGATCCGTTCTTGCGAGAGAACCGCATGTCCGTCATCACTGACGCTGCGCGGGACATTCTTAATAGGATCTCCGTCATCGAGCAATACCGACAGGATCTGACCCGATCCCATGGTCTCAAGCTTCAATTTTGTCTTGACGAAGTTATACGGACAGATAACACCCCGGAGGTCCAATTCTGCATCGGGAACGATAGTGGGGGAAGATGGATCAGCCATGGAACATTGATAATCGGATACTAACAAAGCGATCCTTCCCTTACAAGCTCTGGCAAGCACGGCACGGACAGATGTTCCCCGTCAAAAACAAACGGGGCGCCTCCTTGAGGAGGCGCCCCGTCTCGATACCTTCAAAGAATCTATGGATTAGTTGCCGCCCTTGATGAGATTCGGTTTCGTGCCGTCCGCTCCGTAATCGGACTTATTCTGCAGCTTGGTCTCAGGAGCTAGCGTCTGATAGCCACAGCCTGGCTGCGGTTCGCAGTTCCAGCAGGGTGCCGTGCCGGTAAATTCGCCG
>DAISKX010000647.1:0-2464 GCA_036820725.1 Nitrospiraceae bacterium | reverse complement strand
CCCAGGGGTTCGGAGCATCGGAGCGGACTGTCCCGGGCGACTGGTCGTGAATACCGCTACCATGCTCACTCCCACACGCGACTACAGGCTCCTGACAACCAGCCACGTCAAATCGGTCGATTCCGGCAACCCGTGCGTCCTGCGCCAACATAACGTCGATGCGACCCCATTGATGGCACAGGTGTATCGGAGCGGGCTGGAGAGCAGGCTCCCTCAATTGGATCGCAGTTTGCAGGGATCATTGTCCATCAAGTCGAAAACGGCTGAAGCCTGGAGAAGACTTCAAGAGCCGTTGCAACTGGATGATCAAGGGCTCATGTGGTTGCTTCTCTCGCCGGCACACATCAAGTACCCGAACCCAACCCCAACAGACGCCGCGCGTCCGGTTCAAATTGGAATCATAGCCTTTCCTCAAGTCATCACTGGGAACAAGCCGACGTCCTCCCTTCGTCCCCTCCCTGACCTGGAGCCAGGCTATCAGGATCAGGGCTTCCACGTGTCGTTCGATGTCCGCCTGCCGTACGAAGTAGCGAATGAACGGTTGAAGGAGGCGTTGTTAGGAAAAGAGTTTTATATGGGGCCCGGCGCGCTGAGGGTCAGCGCCGTTCGTCTCTATCCGATCGGCGAACAGGCAGGAGTCGACATCGACCTGCAAGGCTTTCTCTCCGTCGGTCTCAGCCTGCGCGGCACGCCGGTCTATGATGAAGCGGCGGGCATGATTTCGTTCACAAACTTTGACTATGTGGTGAAGAAGCACGACCTGTTCACGAACTTCGCCGATCAACTGTTACACGATGCCTTGCGGGATCAATTGGCGACGCGTCTTCACATTCCGATCCGAGACAAGCTGCAGGAGATGCAGCGAGAGTTGGAAGCCGGGCTGAACCGCGAGATCGAGGGGGGCACATTGCACGGATCGGTGCACCGGATGCGATTGATCCGCCTTCAGATGCAACCCGATGCATTGTTGGCGGGCTTCAAAACCGATGGTGACTTGCGGTACGATCTGCGGGACTAGCCGGATCCGCTGCCGGGTTACACGTTCAGCTTCCGCTTGAGATGTTTCTCGACGCTCGCCACTTTGCTCCCTAACCGTCCCTGTTTGCCTTTTCGGTAATCAATCTTGATCGTGCAGGAAATACGGTTGCAATCCTTCTTCATCCGTTCATAACACTGTGTGACGACCGCGACCACCTCATCCCACTCCCCTTCAATGACGGTGCCCATGGGATTGAGGCGATACTCGACACCGCTCTTGTCGATGAGATCCAGGGATCGAGACACATATTTGCCGACGCTCTCGCCCTTGCCCAGCGGCGACATGCTGAATTCAAGCAATACCATTGCGTCGTAGCCCTCCTCGTTTCCCGTAAGTGTTTAGATTCGCTCGCTCGTGGATCGAAGTCCGGATGCCCCTTTACGCCTGTTGCTTGGCACGCTCGTCAAGCCAGATCTTCGGATACTGAATCTTTCCGTAGAGGCGGAATCCGTCGAGTGCATCATGCAGGGCCTGCCGCCGTTTTTCTGCATCGGGCTCATTCGCCTTCCCTTGTTCGCGTAGCTGCCCCAACCACTCGACAAAGGCGGCAAATTCCTCGCCGAACACTTTTTCCATGTCTTCTTTCAAAAAACCGGACAATGCGGGCGCCATGCCACTGCTGCTGACAGCAATGCGCAGATGCCCGCAACTCACCACGGCCGGCATCACGACATTGGAGTGTTCTGGCTGATCTATCGACCACAGCAGAAACTTCTGCTCACGGGCGAGCGTGATCAGCGAATGGGATAGTTCACGGTCGCCTCGGACAACGTTGAGCACGAGAATCACGCTTTCCAGATCCGTCGCACGGAAGCCGCGTCCTCTGTGAATGATCTTGGCAGAAGCGGCCAATTTGCGGAGCGCGTCATTCAACGTGGGACTCACGATGGTCACCTTTGCGCCGGCTTCGAGGAGGCGCATGGTTTTATCTGCGGCTTCTTCATCTCCGCCGATCACAAGAACCGTCCAGCCCCTGACATCTAATGAGATTGGAAATCCAGGATTCGCAGGCATGATGTCTCCTCCAATAATAATCGCGGTTCGTATCATACAACAGGCTCTTTTGTAGCGTAAACCGCTTCGTGCACTCCCCTTTTAGGAATCGCCTCTGTATAATGCGCTGGTTTTGCAGCCGTCAACAATCGCACCGTGTCGCCAGGAAAGGAGCGCGTTTTGGGAGGATACCATGCCAAGACACTGAGTATGGCGGGAGGCATTATCGGCCTGGCTGCACTGGCGGCCTATTTCGGTTTGGCCCACAGTTGCGAGCCACAAGGAGGGTCCGGCGTGATCGCGGGACAGGTCATGATCGCGCAGGACCTGGCAGATCGGGTCAAGCCCACCGATGTCTTGTTCGTCATCGTTCGTCGTCCATCAGGGCCACCGCGTCCGTTGGCGGTCAAACGCGTTGACGGTCCCAAGTTT
>DAISKX010000646.1:0-2486 GCA_036820725.1 Nitrospiraceae bacterium | reverse complement strand
CCCGCATAGTCGTCTCCTCTCTCATCATTCTTCTATTCCTATTTCTCTCACGCATGCATGCCAGCGTGGCCAAACTCTTGAACGGGCAGACCGACGTGCTCGCGGCCGGGATGACACCGGTCCGTCACGCCGAACTCGAGGCGAAGGCGGATCGAAAGGCCACACGAGGTCATGACAATGGGTTATACGCCATCCGGTAACACATGACTTTTCCGCTACAGGACATCCTGGCTATTCTGCCGGAGCTCATCGTGATTGGGACGGCCTGCCTTGTCCTGGCACTGGATCCCATTACGCCGGCTTCGCATAAGGATGCCTTGGCATGGCTGACGCTTGCTGCGCTTGCGATCTGTCTTGGTCTGACTTCTTCCCAGATGTCCGTACGTGTGTCCGCGTTCAGCGATATCGTGATCATCGATCCCTATGCGAGCTTCTGGAAAATTCTTCTCTATGTGGTCACAGGGTTGACCGTACTTCTGTCCTTGGCGTACCTGAAAGCCGAGCGTCTCCACCTCGGGGAATACTACGGGTTCATTCTCCTGAGCCTGTCCGGCATGATGGTCATGGTGTCCGCCGCCGACCTGTTGACGATCTATCTCGGTACGGAGCTGATGTCTCTCTCCCTCTATATATTAGCCGGCCTCAAGCGTTCCGATCCGCGCTCGCTCGAGGCATCGGCCAAATACTTCGTGCTCGGAGCCTTTTCCTCGGGAATACTCCTGTATGGAATCTCCCTGCTGTTTGGCGTCGCAGGCAGCACACGACTCTCCGCCATCGCGACGACCATCGCAGCGCAAGGGGTCACCGATCCGATGCTGATGTTGTCGATGGTGCTGCTCGCGGTCGGCTTCGGATTCAAACTGGCGGTCGTCCCCTTTCACATGTGGACCCCGGATGTGTATCAGGGAGCGCCCACGTCGGTGACCGCATACATGGCGGTGGCCTCCAAGGCCGCAAGTTTCGGTGCGTTCCTTCGTGTCTTCGCGGAGGGTCTCGGCGGCCTGAGCACCGATTGGTACCGGTTCTTCCTCGTCCTGAGCATCATCACGATGGTACTCGGGAACGTCGTGGCTATCGTGCAAACCAACATCAAGCGGATGCTCGCCTATTCCAGCATCGCTCATGCCGGCTACGCACTCATCGGCGTGGTCGTCGCCGGGAAATTGGGAAGCGATGCAGCGTCAAACGGTCTGGCCAGCGTGATGCTCTATCTCGCCATCTATGCCTTTATGACGTTGGGGGCTTTTGCCATTGTCGGGATGTTGCGGAAAGGAACGCTGGAAAGCGATGAGATTCAGGATTTCACCGGCTTGGCCAAGCGGGAGCCGATTGCCGCCTTTTTGATGCTCGTGTTCCTCGTGTCACTCGCAGGCATCCCTCCAACGGCAGGCTTCATCGGCAAACTTTACATTTTCATGGCCGCGGTGAATGCCGGTTTGGCATGGCTGGCCGTCATCGCGGTCGTCTTCGCCGCCGTCTCCGCCTATTACTATCTTCGAATCGTGATGGTGATGTATATGCGGGACCCCGATCCATCCATCATTCCGGAACCCAGATTTGAACACTCGCCCGCATTGTCGATCGTGCTGGCATGCGCCCTCGCCGGTGTGGTGTTGATCGGCCTGTTTCCCAATATACTGGTATCGCTGGCGATGGTGGCCGTTCCGCTCATGAAGTAACCAACTTGGCTTCCTGCGGGGTGGTGCTATGACTACGTACCCTGATACGATCCTCTATCCAGGCGAACTCAAGAGGTCGGTCCTTGTGTCCATAGGCAGAATTCTACTTGACTCGGCATCGGCATTCCGCCATCACGCCTGCGGCAGCCTCGCCGCTTCGCTGGCTTTTTTCTCCCTGCTGTCGTTGTTCCCCATGGTGTTTCTGCTTCTCTATTTCATCAGCTTTATCGTCACCCAGGATGTCATCGGCTATCAATTCCTTCTCGTCTTCCTCAAGGGATTCCTTCCGAGTCTTGGGGCGGGTCTGGCAGAGGAAATCCGGCGCGTCGCCCAACTGGATGAAGCCCGATGGATAGTCTTTTTTGCCTTCGTGTGGTTCGGGTCGCTGGTCTTCTATGAACTGGACTACGCTATGAACGCAGTGTTCGGAACGGCGGGAAAGCGTCACCCTTTGATCTCAACGGCAATCGCCGTGGCGCTCGTGGGGCTCCTCGGCGTGCTGCTCATCGTCTCCTACGTGGCCACCCAAACCATCGAACTCTTGACGACCCATGCGCCTCGCCTCTGGGGCATCGACTTTGTGGCCCTTGTGGCGCACGACTTTCTACTCACCTACACCTTGCCCTTCACGCTCGCATTCATCTCTGTCACCTGTCTCTATCGGTACTTGCCACATCACCGTCCCACCTGGCGTGAGGCCACCATCGGCGGCAGTGTCTTCAGTCTGCTCTGGGTCGCGGCCAAGCTCCTCTTCACGACGTATGCAGAGCAAGCCTCGGTCTACAGCCGTCTCTACGGTTCGTTGCT
>DAISKX010000645.1:0-2490 GCA_036820725.1 Nitrospiraceae bacterium | reverse complement strand
ATTTCATGATTCTCCCACTTAGGGAGGTGTCTATGAAATCAGGGGAGGGTCAGACTCCCTTTATCCTTAACGGAAGAATTTTCTGTCGCCTGTTCGGGCGAAGGCATGAAGGAGCTGCTCGGATTTCTTGCCCATCGACTCGCCTGCTTGAGGCAACTGACTATAGCGTACACGGAAAGATTTGGAAACGGGATTCAATACCAGCATTTTCGTCGCTCCTAGCGTTTCGCGGGATTGATTCTTCCGCTTCTAAACCTACCGCATGGTTCGCAAACCCATGATCTTCTCGTGACCCCCTGATGCTGTAACTCAGTGAAAGGGAGTCCCTTTTGCGGAAATATTCGAGCCGGAGAAGCTCCGTCGTGGATCAGATACTTAGTGACAGTGTGCATGCGGACAAAGTCTTGCTCATCTTAGGTCAAAAGCGGCGGCTGACTCGCATGTCGCTGATGCCTGCCACGTCCCTATGGATTTTAGGCGGACGCTGGCTCGTGCGACAGTATCCGTTCCCTCAGAAACCCTTTGCGAATGACGTGTTGATCGATAGGGAGGCGAACTCCTGGAAACTCCGGTGCGGGCCTACTCGGCACAGAGCCGTTTCCATTTGTGAAGGAGATAGGACCACTGTTTCTCACGACGTTGAAGCTCGGCGGGTGAAGGGGGGGAGCCAATGCTGTGATCCTCGACGAGTGTCACATAGCGGCCACAATTCTCCAGCAAGCGTTGCCCTTGTCGTTCCAGAAGTCCCGTGTCACCTTTGGCTGCTAGAGAAGGAAGGAAGACTCTCATAGCGATGACTTCCGCCACGATCTGCACGTACAGACGTTCAAGCTCGGATTCCATATGAGGGGTGCTTGATCCCGCTGGTAAGGCTGCCATACATGTCCGTTTCAATGAAAACGCCTCTCTAAGTCTACCTAGTGCAGCCCGTTTGACAATCCCGGTAGCAATGCGGCAAAACCGATACTATCCAGCAGCTAGAGTGAGACTAGTTGGAGGGGCCGCAATGATCACATGAAAGAAACCAGGCGGATCAACTCGCGAATTTATTTTCCACCTTCGGCACCGTGCTTTCTGTGCACGCTGGTGGCCTACTGCGATTTTGAATGCCCCTATTGCGGCCGCGCGTGTCCCGTCATTAAACGACTCCAAGGTTCACTCAAAGATCACCTGCGGTTCGTCTTTCGCCATTTCCCACTGATTCATAAACATCCGTTTGCCCAACAGGCGTCCGAAGCCGCTGAAGCTGCGGGTGCTCAAGAACAGTTTTTCGCCTGACTGAAAGGAATGCCTTATGGACAACAAAAGACAAACCACGGACCAACCGGTTCTTGCCCATATTCAGCAACTTGTGGAAGAGGAACATCGATTGTTTGAACAAGGTGAACGCGGGACCGTCGGAGAGATGGACCGTCAGAGATTAGCGCAGGTGCAAGTGGAATTGGATCAGTGCTGGGATCTCCTACGTCAACGCCGCGCCCTTCGCGAAGTTGGACTGGATCCAAATATGGCCCAGGTTCGTCCTGCTCAGGTGGTCGAGAACTACGAGCAATAGCGGTCAGGGGCGGAACCTACCTGTCTCTGACACTTCTGAGGTGACGACCTGTGCTGATAAAGGCATCCCCGGGAGGTCCGGAGGCTTTCCAGGTATGAAGCTCAGCGCTTCAGGGCGTGAACGGCAATCCACTCCTTGGCTTCGAGCGCCATGTTCATGAGGGCCTCGAGGTCGTGAAGACCAAATGAAGTCCCATTGCACCAGGGCACCAAACTGATCCTTGAACCATCCATCGTGATGCTCACGTGATCGTTGGCAACGACGCCCTTTACCGAAAGGATCCACATTGAAAGAGATTTTTGTTGGAAGCAGCAAAGAAGGACTTGAGCAAGCATTGCAGGTGGCTACCATCCTCTCGGAAGCCAAAGATGTAAAGCCGCTCTTGTGGACAGAGGTCTTCAAACTCGGTGACATCACCTTCATGGGGATCGAAAACATTGCGAGTCGAGTCGCTGGTGCTGTGTTCCTTGCGACACCTGACGATGAATCGGTCATTCGCGAGAAGCGCGTCAGAACACCCCGGGCAAATGTGTTGTTTGAGTACGGGTATCTCACCGCTATGCTGACTCGGAGAAGAGTTGCACTCTGCCTTTATACCAGTGTTGAACTACCATCAGACTTTGCGGGACTGACCTACGTTCCAATGGGTACTTTTGAGCAAACCAAGCCTCTCGATCATCAAGCGAGCGTAAAGCTCAAGTCATGGGCGACTGAGCTCCCCGCTATCCAAGTTGGATTTTCTCCGACGCGTCAGATGCACGGTTATTCAGGGTTATGGCAAACTGAGATAGTGTACCAAGTGTGGCGCCGTCTCCAATTCAAAGACCCAGATTACGCAGCTCTCAGTGGAAAGACGATTCTCCAGATTCCACCCAATGGAGATGGTGGTACCGGCTGTTTTTTCGGCAATATGCAAGTTCAAATTGGTAGTTGCT
>DAISKX010000644.1:0-2504 GCA_036820725.1 Nitrospiraceae bacterium | reverse complement strand
AGCCAGCTTACGGGCGCGTTCGCTCTCGATCTAACGGTCTTTGAGCGTAAACAGGATGTTACGCGGGGTTTTCCACGCGGGGCGGAACCGTCGGCGTCGGTCTATCGACGACTCAGGCCATGGTGTCTTCATCGATTCTCATTCTGGCGACCGATTTCTTTCTGACGAAGATCTTCATGGCCATTTCCTGACCGGGGCTCACGTGATTGCACTCGAACACGTAGACTTGTCCCTTGGCGATCGGCAGGTTCTGACACAGATCTCCTTCGAGGTGCCGCCAGGAGAAACCATCATCATCCTGGGTGGCAGCGGATCAGGAAAGACGACCATTCTGCGGTTGATTCTTGGACTGTTTCGGCCCGATCGCGGATCGGTACGGATCGGCAGTGACGACATTTCGAAGCTGCCTGAACAACAGTTACCGCGCGTGCGGCAACAGATGGCCATGGTCTTCCAGGGAGCCGCCCTTTTTGATTCTTTGACTGTTCGAGAGAATGTCGGGTATCGCCTGTGGGAACAACGACAATTGTCGGACGATGCCATCGATGAAGTAGTGCGGCAAAGTTTGCAATTCGTCAGCTTGGAAGACACCATCGATAAGATGCCGGCCGATCTGAGCGGTGGGATGCGAAAGCGTGTCGGCATCGCCCGCGCGTTGGCGAGCGGAGCCGACATTCTCCTCTATGATGAACCGACCGCCGGCTTGGATCCGATCAATGCCTATGCCATCGGCCACCTCATCCTCCAACTCAAGGCGAAAGGCGTGACCCAAGTGGTGGTGACCCACGACCTGGATCTCGCGTTTCGGGTGGCAGACCGCGTCATCATGATTCAACAAGGTCGCATGATCTTTCAGGGCTCTCCGTCTGAACTCTCGACCAATGATAATCCGGCCATTCGTGGCTTTTTAGACCCGGCCACCTTGCCTGTCGATCCATGGAAACAAAAACCATCAACCCGGGTTCCCTCATGACCCGTCAGTCCCAAGTCGGATGGGCCCAGGTCAAGATCGGTCTGGTCGTCGTCATAGCCTTGACTGTGTTGGCCTTCATGATTCTGCGCCTCGAGGAAGGCATGGGGTTAATGGCCCGTAAGTCCAAATTTCGTGCGCTGGTCGATCATACTCAGGGGCTGAAAGTGGGTGGCCCCGTGCGCATGAACGGTGTCGACATCGGCAACATTCATGATATTGATATTGCGCCGGACACGGCGCTGGTTGAAATCAAGTTTACCGTCAAGAAAGAGGTCGCACCCCATATCCGTGAAGACGCATCCATCAACATCAAAGCGCTCGGCCTATTAGGTGACAAATTCCTGGAAATCGTTCCCGGGCATCCGGACAAGCCTCTTCTCCCCCCAGGCAGCATCATCAAGGGAAGGTCCGGATCGGACATCACCGACTTGGCGTCCGGCGCGTCTATGACGATGGACAAGGTGAATGCGGCACTTGAGCAAATTCAGCGAGCGCTGACGGCGATCACCCAGGGGCGGGGGACCACCGGCAAATTGGTGAACGACCCGGAGTTGTTCGATCGTTCGAAACAAATTCTGCAGAAACTGAATGACGCTTCCGTGAAAGGTCTCGCCTTACTCGATAAAGCGGAGAAGGGCGATGGAACCGTCGGCAAACTGCTTTCCGACAAAGAACTGTACGTCCGCGCGACGCAAGGGGTGAAAGAATTCAATGATCTCATGAAGAAACTCAACGATCAGAATGGCACACTCACCAAACTCACCGGCCCGGAGCTGTACACCAAATTACAAACATTGGCCGCGCGAGGCGAACACGTGCTGAATAAGGTCGAGCGAGGAGAAGGAACCGTCGGCAAACTCGTGAGCAGTGACGAGCTCTATGTCCGCACGGACAAACTCTTAACCGACATGGAGCAACTGCTGGCCGACGTGAAGAAGAATCCCGCCAAGTATTTTAAATTTTCGGTCTTTTAGTCCGGTCCAGTCCGCCTTCCCTCCTGGTTGCTTGCTCATGTCCATCGTTCGCTCTTGCAACCGGCCCGAGATTTGTTCTACATCTCACCTGATGCAACGAATGACACTGGAAACCGCGCCCGACTCCTCGTTCATTCTGGCCGCGACTCTGGCCTTGACCGTTGCATTCTCCTCGGCTGTACCTGCAGGCGAACGGGTGGACCGGGTCGAGCCATCCACGCTACGGATTCAGATGCCCGTGCCGCTCACCGTCATCCGACCCCTATACGAACACATCTACAATGCGCGCGATTCCAATCATCTTTCCCCTGATACATGGATCCCGCTCGGCGGGGGAACAGGCTTTCTGAAGTACCGACCGGGACTGGTTGAAAGCAACCTGATTCAGAATGGAAATGCGATTGTGTCGAAAGCGACCGTGGACTTTTCCCTGGAATATGCAAAAAAGGTGGATGGGACGATCACCAAATTGGCCGAGTGCGGCGTAGGCATCGGAGCGGACCGTCCCGGGCGACTGGTCGTGAATACCGCTACCATGCTCACTCCCACACGCGACT
>DAISKX010000643.1:0-2505 GCA_036820725.1 Nitrospiraceae bacterium | reverse complement strand
GGGTTGTCGATAATCCCACCGGGGAAATCCACCGGCAGTGGCGGTTTAACCAACGTACGCTTGCCGGGGCTCCACGCATCCACGCGCCCGGGACCGAAACGGGGATTATGGCCGGGGTTCTTCGGATCGATGAAGGCGAAATCCTTTTTCAGGCGGCTGACATAGTGGCCGGTCAAGGGGATCAGACCCCACCGGTACGTGAGGCGATGAAACGAGTTCTTGAGCTCTTGGCAAAGCGCGCACAGGCCGTGTTCCTGGACCTCGTGTCCGAGTGTGAGGTGTCGGTTCTGTTCGAGAATGGCAGCCATCATGTTCCCGTTCCAGAGATTAAATTCCGGACGTTCGGCGACCCCGAAGAGGTAGAGGAAGAAGAGCTCGATATCCACCGTATTGGCGGGCATGCCCAAGACGATCTCCGAATGCCGCACCCTGCCGGCTGTGCTGATTCTCGATGTATGACAGAACGCGCAATTGACCCCTACGAAATCCACGCCGAATACATTACGCTTGGAAAAGCCGATCGGGCGGTCAACGCTCTGTATCACCTCGTCTTCACCGGCCAAAACGCGCACGTTTCGATTCTGTTCTCTCAACAGACCAAATGCTTCATAGCTTTTCCCCTTTTCATCAAATGTTCCGTACCTCGGCCTGTAGAGCTCCTTTTCGGGACTTTGGCGGGGAAGAATCCCTCCCGCGAGGATGACTTCAGGAGGAAAGATTGTCGGTAGGACCTTCCAAATATAATATGGGATACCGCGCGCTAAGAAATGATCCGACCCGATGGAGCCATATTTGAACTGATCTTCGATTTCGACAAAGTCCTCCGGTGTTCCATAGAGGATGCTCGTCAAGAACAGCCCGCCGCCCAGAAACAGAACCAGGACAGCCGACACCCAACCGAGCGGTTGCAGTTTTGCGCGCAGGATCCACAAGACCGTTGCCAGAACAAACACAATGATGAGACCCATGAGTGCCAGATCTCCGGCGAGGTCCATGTATTTGGGGACATTCTTACCGAGCTGGAACAAAGCCCAACCGGCAGCGGATACCAGAGAGAGAATGGTCAGCGCGGTCGCACTGACCTGCATGGTTTCGCACAAGGCCCACCACAACGCCAATAAGGCGGCCGTCAACCCGAGAGAAAAGACAAGGTATTCGATCGTAGTCGGTGATTCGTAGAAGATCGAGGAGACAAAAAAACCTGCGACGAGCGAAGCGACCAGCCCCGCGCCAATCCACCGTAGGATCACAAACGGCCGCTCCTGCCGCCGTTGCCACAAGAGGCTGAAGAGCATTCCCACAAGAAGCACGACCAATAGGCAGTACCACTCCAGCGCAAGACAAAGCACCACCGGCGAGGTGACGAGAATTCCGAGGACGATGCCTTTAGGGGTGAACTGTGCTGTCCGCGAAAAGATAAAGGAAGTAATGCTGAGGATGAACAGGAGTATGAGCGGGATCGGGTGCCGTTCAAAGAGCAGGAACAGATTCAACAATATCCGCAAGGGCCCGTAGTAGATGATATACGAAGCCGCCGACAGGAAGAGAAGGCCAAACGTTAAGATCCATCGGCGAAAGGCTGGTCCATTACGACGGGTCACATACATGCCGGCGGCGCTTCCGACGAGCATTGCCGACCACGCAAATTCAAGCATGGCACACCCTGTCAGGCATGACAGTCATTGTCACGCGTTGATGTTGACCTCGAGCATGGACGGATAGACGCGCCACACATGCCAGGACTCGCCTCTCCAGGTCATCTCGAGGTTTCTCAGTTCCGTCTGTAACTTTTGCAACACTTGTCGCGCCGGTCCCTGCATACCCTGCTGTGGGGATACGAATGCGCCGAAGTCGTTCATGAGCGCCGTTCGCGCCACGTTGAGGTTAAAATTGGCATTGATCAGTCGCTGATAGATATCCAGCGGCAGGCGCCGGCCGTCGCGATATAGCCTCGGCGGCTGCTGATGGGCCCAGAGTTGATAATTCCAGAGAAACGATCCGCGATTCTCGTGTTGGACGGTGACCAGATACATGAAACCGGCGATGAGTCTGGCAAGATCGTTGATATCCCTCGGCATCGGACCGATGCCACCCGGGATATTGTCGTGAAGGTCAGCGAGCCAGTTGTTGATCTCGCGATCGAATTGATTGGTTGTATAGTAGAGCCTTAGATATTCCTCGACGTGGGTCCAAAAAAGATTGAACAGCTCAACTTGATCGTCTTGAGTCGGGGTGTCAAAGCCTGCATTACAAATCCCTCGCCTTTGTCCATCGTTGATCGGATCATTCACCTCAAACCGATATTGTCCATACGTCTCGCCAAACAGTCTGCACATTCCCATGTGAGTCAAACTGAAAATACTGTCGAAGTCTCCGCCTTCGGCCATCTGCGCGATGCTGACAGCCGGGTTACTCGACAGAGTTCGATAGATATAGGGCCAGAGCAGGCGGCAGAGGACATGGTGGGGAAACAGATGGTTGCGGGTTGCCACGGCGAGATGGACG
>DAISKX010000642.1:0-2529 GCA_036820725.1 Nitrospiraceae bacterium | reverse complement strand
ATATGTTGGGCCGTGGAGCTGTCGCGGAATTCTGCGGCGATGGCGAGCCGTTGAATCGTTTCTTCACGCGACAGGCGCAATTCTTTTTCGCTGCGCTCAAGCCATTCCAAGGCCTGCTGAAGGGCAATTGTCCTGGTCCGCACCATTTCTTCCAGGTTGTCACGATGCATCGCGTTTTCAATTTCCAGCTTGCGCCGGCGCAACGCATTGGCGACGTTGATCAATACCTCATTGGATTCGAATGGCTTGATGACGTACCCGAACGCTCCCATCTCCAGAGCAGCGTTGGCCAGGACCGGACTATCGAGTCCGGTGACCATGATAACGGCCATGTGAGGATAGAGCGTCAGAACATGCCGAACGAGATCCATACCGGATTCTCCGGGCATATTGACGTCGCATAAGACGAGCGCGAACGTCTGCTTCTCCAACTGCTGGCGCGCTTCGCGTGCGTCTGCGGCCAGCGAGATCGTATAGCCGTGCGGTTCGAGAAGATATCCGAGAAGCCGTCGGATGGCTTCTTCGTCGTCAACAATGAGAATGTTCTTGTTATCGATCAGCGTCTGGCGGGCAGCCGGATCGCTCACTGTCTGCATTGTCATACATTACGCTCGTGAGGTGAAATGCACAGACTTCAGGAGCTGTAGGCGTAGTTCATTATCGGTACAATCACGACGGGTCTTAAGGCCGCGAAAGAACTCGAAAATTAGATGCACCTTTTATGCCACTAGGGTGCCAAACGCCGTCAAAGAGAAGCGCGACATTGTCTGTAGGGAGAAAAAGTTTCCTAAGTACTCTGAATCGTGTAGGACTGTCGGCGAATAATGCTCACGTTACGCAATGAAAATCGGGTGATGACGATGGTGGTGAGCGTCGACGGTATCGCCGTTTGTGTACACAATTAGCCGTCTGAGCATGGTCAATATGTACACCGCTCGGAATTATACACGGCTTCGTGAATTTTTCCAGACAATAACAGTCAAGGAACGCGCCACAGAATTGGCACATCTGCCAATAGACAACGAACCCGTTCATTTGCTCTTTAAACACCTGTTCACTATAATCCGCATTTTCTTCTTGGACACAGGGGTACACTCATGCGCGGTGGAGGAAATCTCATACGGTTCGACGGTAGGCGAAAGGACGAAGTGCGCCCCGTGAAGGTGACGAGAAATTTCATCAAGCATGCCGAAGGATCGGTGTTGATCGAGATGGGGGACACCAAAGTGATCTGTACTGCTTCGGTGGAAGAGCGAGTGCCTCCATTTCTGAAGGATAAGGGAAAAGGCTGGGTGACGGCCGAGTACGCCATGCTCCCACGAGCCACTCATGACCGGTCTTCGCGCGAGGCGGTCAAGGGGAAGCAGGGGGGACGGACGTTGGAAATCCAGCGGCTGGTGGGCAGAGCGCTGCGAGCCGTCACGGACATGTCCCAGATGGGCGAGCGAACCGTCTGGATCGATTGCGACGTGATCCAGGCGGATGGAGGGACTCGAACGGCCTCCATCACCGGCTCATTCATCGCGCTCGCCGATGCCCTCACTGTCCTGAGAAAGAGGGAGTTGCTGAAAAGGCTTCCATTGACGGACTTTCTGGCCGCCATCAGTGTGGGAAAAGTCGGGGGAGAGGTGATGGTCGATCTCGCCTATGAAGAAGATTCTCTCGCAGAGGTCGATATGAATGTGGTGATGACGGGGGCGGGCCGGTATGTGGAAGTGCAAGGGACGGCAGAGCGGACCCCATTCCACAAGAAAGACATGGAAGACTTTTTGAACTTGGGATGGAACGCCATCGAGCAGTTGGTTGCATTGCAGAAATCGCTGATCGGACCGCTCGCATGACCAAACAGTTAGTCCTTGCCACGAAAAATCAGGACAAGGGTAGCGAGTTGAAGGCGCTTCTCGATGATACTGGATACACCATACGGACGCTCGCCGAATTCCCGGACGCGCCGGACGTCATCGAAGACGGCGAAACCTGCGAGGCCAATGCCATTAAAAAGGCTAGGGAGGTCGCCCGGTTTACCGGACTCCTTGCACTGGCAGATGATACGGGATTGGAAGTCGATGCATTGGGGGGACGACCCGGAGTCCATGCCGCGCGATTTGCCGGTGAAGGTGCCAGCTATAAGGACAATTGCACGAAATTGCTCCGAGAGATCAAGGGAGTACTGGGCGAGCAACGGCGGGCTCGATTTATCACGGTCGCCGCGCTTGCCTTTCCCAATGGGCAAACTACCGTGGTCGAGGGTGCGCTGGCGGGATTCATTACAGAGCAAGAAACCGGTACCAACGGATTCGGCTATGATTCGGTGTTTTTCGTCCCCGATTCAGGAAAGACCCTGGCTCAAATGTCGCCAGCGGAAAAGAACCGAATCAGCCACCGAGCTCGCGCGGTGACCCGCGCCAAAGAGTTACTGAGAACCTTACGGTATGATGAGATTCGGGTCGGGGCGTAGCGCAGCCCGGTAGCGCGCCTGCTTTGGGAGCAGGATGTCGGAGGTTCAAATCCTCTCGCCCCGACCAATAT
>DAISKX010000641.1:0-2531 GCA_036820725.1 Nitrospiraceae bacterium | reverse complement strand
GAGGGGGAGCAGCCCTGGCGGATCAATCCGACGAACTTACGGGACACTATACTAGACGCACAATAGAGATGGAATGTGGCACGCGCGGGGAAGACGACGAAAACAAGCGATCAGGCAGGGCTGCAGTAGCTCTGTTCTCTTCTGTTCTCGATTTACGGTTGACGACTGACGGTTGACGATTAACGAATTCCGGGAAGTGTCGTTCAGGTTTCAAAGATGAGCAACGGGTCACTGTGCAGCCTACGGCTCTCGGATACCGGATGGGGTCGGCAATCGTACCTGCTCGTGTTGATTCCGATGGCCATATCCCACCAGCCAGGCAGGCAATAGGGCCTGCAACGAGCCGGTCCACGAAGCCTGTTCAACCGTGAGTGCACGTGTCGCCTCTCGTTGGGTCTGCTCTAACAGGACACAGGATTCGTCGATAAGGGCTTGAGCGAAACGACCCTGAGTGTGGTTGAGAGACGGTGTGTGACGTAGCGCGAGCAGGGTGGCGTTGCAGTGACTGATCACCCGTATTTCTTCCGGATCCAGCAGATCAGCCTGCACCCAAAGAAATTGCAGCGGTTCGAACGCCTCTTTCTGTCCCGCCTCGAGCGGGCGACTCCGGGGCACGATGACCTCGCGAAGAGACCGGAGGTGGCCGAGAAGCTGTGCGCGCACGACAATGGCTTTTTGCCTGCGGAGAGCACGTTCGTGGTTGAGAAATGTCAGCGTCACCCAGAGCGCCGTCCCGGCGGAAAAAACCGTTGCAAGCGCAAGCAGCATGATGAAGTTATTCATGACGACTCCCGAACAATACGAGTGAGACCTGGAATTCGTTTCTCATACCTATCATAATTCGACGGAGCTGGCGAGTAGTTTGACGGAAAGGATGCAGTTAGGAGTTCTGGGTGTTGAGGAGCGAGTGTTCGAGTTCTGAGTGCTGAGTTTGTGGACCATTCTTACAACTCAGAATTCATAACTCAGAACTCAGAACTTCTGCGTGGCCCTTTGCTAGTGGGTCCAGATCTTTTCGGGCGAGTCGGCATAGGGATACACATGCACCATCCAGCCGAATAACTGCGGAACGAATCGTCCTTTGACCTGATCACAGTCCTTTTCCGTGAGAATGGCGCCTTTCGGCCCGAACTTGGTCCAATCCGCAGTCTTCGTCTCCCGCCTGGGCGGGAGACAGATATTCACATGTGCATGCCACTGGGCCATGCTGAGCGGGATCCGGTCATCGAGATCGCTTTCAGGCATCCGTTTTGGCGCCGTGTACATCGCACCTTCCAGTTCATACCCGTCTGATGTCTTGCGGTATAAAAGCGACGTAGGTTCCGCCGGGTTGAAGCGAAATGCGGCTTTGAAGCCTCGCCATTTGCTCGTGAAGTGATAGTGGGGCTGCACCACATTGGGAAGAAACGGTTCGTAGCCATCCCTGATGGCACGACGATAATCGCGATAGGGAGCCAGGGCGTCCCGTAATTGCTCCAGAAGAAGCGCTGCCCTCTGCTTGTCCGTCGGTTGAACAGGTCTGAGGACCGTCCAACGAAAGTGCGGCCCCATATGTGCGTGAGAAACAGCCATCGAGGTGACGGCTTCGGTTTCATGATGTTCATGGTGGCTGTCCTCCCCGCCGTTTTCATGATGATGGGTGGCCACCCCTGCCGACGATTCAGAGGAATGCGCCGAGGCGCAGGAAACCAAGAACCACGAGACCCCGATTAACCACAACCAACGCATAGCACCCCTTCCATTCCTCTCAACGGTCAATGCGGGAGAAAGTTGACTGCCGGCTGATCTAGCGGCGGGTCGACGGAGCTGTGAGCGGACGGAACGGCGTCTCAGGGTTGAAACGGTTGATCGAATTCAGGGGATTGTGGGGATTATACTGATTGATCGGATTGAAGGGATTTTCGGGTTGTACTGATTGATGGAATTCGCAGGGTTCCCTGGATCGACACTGTTAATGGGATTGAAGGGATTGGTGAGATCGACCGCATTGGCAGGATTCAAGGGATTATCCGGACGATACTGATTGATGGGGTTGAAGATGTTGTAGTCGCGTTCATACTTCTCGTCGAAGCCTGATTCGGCGGAAGCGGTGGAGGCTATGAGCACAAGCGCGATGACGAAATGCCACATAGGACTCACCTTGGCAGAGTTCTCAGTGACTACTCCCGGACTGGGGGTGCACACAAGCGCCCTTCCGGTCGATCATGCTCCTGCCAAACCAGCGCTCGATTCGGCATTCCTCACTCAGCATTTCGTTTTCCTGATAGCTCCCTTGCTCAGAGAATGTGGGTGTCATATGTTCAGAAGGAGTATTTCTGGTGTCATCTATGATGAACAGGAGGTCGTTATGCCACAGATGACCGCCGTCCAGGTACCTCGCCCCGGAGCACCCTTCGAGGTCGTGAAGCGATCCATACCAGAGCCGGGCCCTGATCAGGTGCGCATCAAGGTCCAGGCCTGCGGGGTCTGTCATAGCGACGCGTTCGTGAAGGAAGGGCATTGGCCGGGACTCGAATACCCGCGAGTGACAG
>DAISKX010000640.1:0-2533 GCA_036820725.1 Nitrospiraceae bacterium | reverse complement strand
GCACGGAGGTGGGACTGGGGGCGATCCTCGGGGCGCCCTTCATGTTGAGCACCCTGGTACTGCCGATTCTTGCCATGCTGCTTATGGTCTATGCCAGGCTGGGGAAGCGGTCGGCGAACTTCAAACTGAACTACAAAGAAGTCAAGACAGATCTTGTATTCTTCCTGCTCGCCTACGGTCTCGCTCTGGGTTGTGTATTCGTCCCGGGCCGGGCGTTGCATGTGGCGGTCGCGATCACATTATTCGGTCTGTACATCTATTATATGCGTCTGAAGTTTTCGTCCGAAGATGACGAGACGGAGGCGGGGGGAGCCGTTGAGCCGCTGGTCTTTGCGCCGGGCAACCGGCACCCGTCGTTTGTCATGATCGCTATGCAAGGTGTCATCGGCCTTATTGGGTTGGTGGCCGGAGCCCACCTCTTCGTGACAGCGGCCAAATCATTGTCTGCGGAACTCAGTGTATCGCCCCTGTTGCTCGCGTTGCTGATTGCGCCCCTTGCAACCGAACTGCCTGAGATGTCCAATAGTTTCCTCTGGCTGTATAAAAAGAAGGATCGACTGGCGGTCGGAAACGTGACCGGCGCGATGGTTTTCCAGGGGACGTTTCCCGTGTCGGTCGGTCTGCTGGGTACCGGATGGACCCTGGATTTCTCCGCGATGACGACGATGGTGTTGGCGGTGGTCGCCATCATGTTTAGCTTCGTGCAGCTCCTCTGGGGCGGGCACTGGCGTCCGTGGCTGCTGAGCGGAAGTGCGCTGTTGTATCTCGGGTATTTCATCTATTTGTATAGTCATGGCTCGTGAAACGTTATTCGTCTATAGGCACATCGTCAATCGCCAAACGTCATTCGTCATCCGAAAATCGAAAACGGACTTCACATCTTCACGAATGATGCGCGACACTGCTTCACACAGGTCGCTTGACGGTTGACGTGGCTACATCGCTCACAAGGAACGACCTTATGGAGATACGCTTGGAGAATAATTCCGCTTCCCGTTTGCCCCTCCTGGGAATCACCATGGGTGATCCGGCGGGCATCGGCCCGGAAGTCATTGTCAAAGCGTTGGCCGGAAAGGCCGTGCATCGGTTATGTCGTCCCCTGATCATCGGCTCACATCCGGTCATGGAAGAAACCGTTCGGTCCCTTGGCCTCCGTGTGCGGGTGATGAAACTCGATGATCTTCAACAGACCTTCCCGAAGGCGGGGCAGGTTGCGGTGTTGGATCCTCTGGAGAAGCCGCTCGGGCCGTTCAAGATGGGGCAGGCGGCTCGCCGCACTGGTGCGGCGTCGATCGCATATGTGAAGAAAGGAGTGGAACTCGCCCTGGCCGGGAGCATCGGCGGCATCGTCACTGCCCCGATCAACAAGGAAGGCATGAACCTGGCCGGGTTTCATTATCCGGGTCATACGGAGCTGCTCGCCGATTTGACCGCAAGCGCCGAAGTCGGGATGATGATCGTGGGTGGTCCTTTGAAAATTATGTTTACGACGACGCATGTGGCCATCCGGAATCTTCCGGATATGTTGACCACGGACCGCATCGTCAAAGCGATCCGACTTGCTCATCTTGGGCTGCGCGAGTACTTCGGGATCGCCGCGCCGAAAATCGGAGTGGCTGCGTTGAATCCGCACGCCGGCGAACACGGGCTCTTTGGAGATGAAGAACAGGTGAAGATACGACCCGCAGTCGACCAGGCGCGAGCATCCGGCATGGACGTCAGCGATCCCTTGCCGGCCGACACGTTATTCGGGAAAGCCGCGCGCGGGGCCTTCGACGGCGTTGTAGCCATGTATCATGACCAGGGATTGATCCCGCTCAAACTGGTTGCGTTCGGGACCTGTGTGAATGTCACAGTCGGTTTGCCGATCATCCGGACGTCCGTCGACCACGGGACCGCCTATGACATTGCCGGAAAAGGCATAGCCGATCAGGGCAGCTTGCTGGAAGCGATCAAACTCGCGTCGCGATTGGCGCGTTTGCGATGGCCCGTCAACCGTCAGTCGTCAACAGTCAACGACATGCGGTTAGAATAAATGCAGGCTTTGTGAAGTTTTCCTCACGATAAATCCCGGTTGACGAATGACGGTTAGCGATTGACGTGGTGCCCAGGCGAGCGACGAGATACGATTCACGAGATACGAGCCCCAGATGGAGCGGCTTTTTCAACATTCTGCAGAGAGGCAATCAATGGGAGATGAAAGCAACCAAGCACTCGCGGTCGTGGATCAGCAATTACAGGAATTGGAGGCCATTGCCAAGCAGACCAACGTGGACTTGAACGCCGTGGCGGGACAAGAGCGGGTTGCCAGGTGGAAAGTACGCACTGTCGCGGTGTTGACACAACGGGTGGGCCCGATGGAAGGACAAGAGTTTTCAAAGGCCAATCCTGGTCCCTCGTTTACGAACGATCTGGTCGACGAATTCAACGACGAAGTCGATTTTTATCGGGGCCGGTTGAAAACCATGCATAAGCGGATTCAGACAGGTGGGTCCTCTTAGGCCGCATTATTCATGAAGGCTTCTACTCCAAC
>DAISKX010000639.1:0-2538 GCA_036820725.1 Nitrospiraceae bacterium | reverse complement strand
GGCGTCCGATGCGTCGACGTCGGCATTTTTCCGGACGCGAGCGCATCGGATGCGACGGCGGCTCCGTCCGGCGTGACCGAAGCAGGATTTTTCTGGCGGAGGAGGCGTCCGGTGCGGCGACGTCGGCATTCGATGCGAAAGTGTCCACATTTGGTGTGACAGGGTCGGCGTTCGGCGTGACACTGTTCGCAGCGGGCGTGACCACGTCGCCATCAGGCGTGGCGACGACGCGATTTTTCCGGCGGAAGATGCGTTTGGTGCGGCTGCGTCGGCATTTCTGCGGCAGGAGAGGGGTTCGCGGTGTCGGAGGAGGCATCGCGGGCGGCGGAGGCGCCGCTCGAGATGACTGAATTGACATTTTGCACGGCGGATTGGCCTTTCTGCCGTCAGGGAAGCCTATCGCGGCAGAGGGATCGTCATTTGGCCCGCCGACGTCGGCGTGTGGATGGAAGGGAAGACATTTCCGGGGCACCGATGCCATCGGAAGTGCCTAGGGTGCAGTTGGCTCCGACAGAGGAGGCGTCGGTAGGGCAGATCGAACGTCAGGGGGGCCGCCCTTATCCGGGCCTGGCCGGCCGTATGGCACTTGCCGTGACGGCCCGGCGGATGTCGACCAGGTTGGCGCCTCGCAAGGCTGATGAGGATCATGTACTCGGGGGATCAGATTCTTTCCCGGTACCCTCTTCCTTTTAGTCCGGTACAAGATCCCCACGTTACGTGTTCGTGCGATCGCGAAAGGGTCAGCCTAGGCCGCAGTTGGGTAGTGTCTGACTGGTAGGCGGCGAATGTGCACTTCCATGCGCTGGTCCGCATGGAACATAAGGACCTGAACCATCTCGCCGGGTTCCAGACCGCTCGACACGAGGGGTACAGTCTCTGTGAAGCGAATCTGGTAATACGGTCCGTAGCCAGCGTGATTGAAGTACACGATCCCGCGGTAGGCGCCAATTCCGGGGAGGCTGACCCAAGCCTCCCGAGTGGAACAGAGCAGTTCCTCAACATCCCGGTAGTTGACCTGCGAGCGAGGTACAGTGACCGGGTGGGAGGAATAGAGCAAGAATGAATGATTAATGCGGAACTTGAAGGTGATCATCGTATCTCTCCTGTCGGCGGGCCAGTTCATTCTGGACGCCGCCCAGGATATGGGTCACTGTCAGAGCTGTCAAACTTCGCTAAAGGGACTACAACGAACTGGTACTCAGCTGTCACGGTGAGCCTCGAGCTGCAGGTCAGTAAGATCGTTCAGCTGTTGGCAAACTCCCAGAATGGAGGGACATCCAAGGGGGAAGCTCCTGTGGATCGGCGCTGCCCTCTCGCGGGTGTCCACCAAGCCTGATGAAGGCAAGCAAATCGCCGGTCTCTCACGGAGAATTGAAGACCCTGTTGGGTCCGGGGAGCATTCAACCACCGGGCGGTGCCCGCCTAAGCACAATGGGCAAGACTCCCCCCTGACGGGTCGGCTGCGTGAGTGACTCAGCCCTCCCGCGCCAACTCGCAGGCAAATACCTCTAGAAGTTGCGATTGGGTTCTTGGTTACTTCGGATTCGCCCCAGCTTGTCCAGCTAGCGCTATCTGCTGATTGCGAACGATTTGGTTCTTGTGTGACGGGAACTAGTTAGGTATTGTCGTGTGACAAAAACCGCCCAGTTAAGTTTTTCACTCCCGACCGCGGTCCAAACCATGTCTCCGCGCCCCAAGTCAGCCGCTCCCCGAACGTCTGTCGCAAACGTGCGCCTCACTTCGACTGAGCGTTCGCAAATGCAGGCAGAGGCCGAGGCACTGGGGCTCAATTCCATGAGCGAATACCTTCGCCTCCTACATGCACGGCAGCTAGAGGAGAAATCGCGAGGTGCTCTCAACGGAGCCAAACCGCACGGATACCCCCTACCGTCTGTCTTTTTCGAAACCAAGCTCGGGACGATGATGCTGGGAGACTCGCTCGGGATGTTGCATGGCACGCTGGCAACGCAGTCGGTAGATCTTGTTTTGACCTCACCGCCGTTTGGTCTCGTTCGCAAGAAGTCCTACGGTAATGAGGATGCGGACGCATACCTAGAGTGGTTTAGACCATTCGCGGAAGGTATCCGTCGAGTCCTGAGGCCGAGGGGCAGTTTGGTGATCGATATCGGGGGGTCGTGGAAGCCTGGGATGCCGACCCGTTCCCTCTACCACTTCGATCTGCTTGTGATGCTTTGTAGGGAGTTCGGATTTCACTTGTGCCAGGAACACTATTGGTGGAACCCCTCAAAACTACCAACGCCAGCGGAGTGGGTGAACATCCGGCGGGTGAGGGTCAAAGATGCGGTCAATTGTATTTGGTGGCTGTCGCAAACACCGTGGCCGAGGGCGGATAATCGGCGGGTCCTGGCACCATACAGTGATTCAATGCAGCACCTTCTCGTCCACGGGTATACACCGAAGCTGCGCCCGTCCGGTCACAACATTTCGAACAAGTTTCAGCGAGACAATGGCGGCGCAGTGCCTCCCAACTTGCTTGCCGTCGCTAACACCGAGTCCAACGGAAAGTACCAAGCCTAC
>DAISKX010000638.1:0-2539 GCA_036820725.1 Nitrospiraceae bacterium | reverse complement strand
AGGCCGTATCCAGCACACTCACCGCTTTGTCCGGTAATTGACGACCTGAAATATAGCGATGCGAGAGTTTCACTGCCGCCTCGATCGCCTCATCCAGGATTCTTACTTTATGATGTTGCTCCAAGGTCCCTGCGAGCCCACGCATCATGTTGATCGCCACGGTTTCCGCCGGTTCTTCCACCTTCACCACCTGGAATCGCCTAGTCAGAGCAGGATCCTTCTCAAAATATTTCTTGTATTCGGCCCAGGTCGTCGCCGCGATAGTCCTGAGCTCGCCGCGTGCAAGCGCTGGTTTGAGCAAATTGGCCGCATCTCCTTGGCCTGCCGCTCCACCCGCACCGATCAAGGTGTGCGCCTCATCGATAAACATAATAATGGGCTGCGGTGAGGCTTTGACTTCGTTGATGACCGACTTGAGCCTATTCTCGAATTCTCCCTTGACCCCGGCTCCGGCTTGCAACAGCGCAAGATCGAGCACCCGCAAGGTCACGTTCTGTAATGGAGGGGGTACATCTTTAGCGACGATCCGGAGAGCCAGACCTTCCACGACGGCGGTCTTGCCGACTCCTGCCTCGCCCGTCAGAATCGGGTTGTTTTGGCGCCGCCTGGTCAAAATATCCACCACCTGCCTAATCTCTGCATCCCGCCCCAGCACCGGATCGATGTGCCCCTGCTTGGCGCGGGCCGTCAGATCGATCGTAAATTGATCGAGCGCCGGAGTCCTAGAGGAATGGGGGGCGCCGACCTGAACCGGCGTCTCGACTCCTCCGCTGTGCACTTCTTCCATATCTTCAGCTGAGCCGGAGGCAATCTCCGGCAGCCGTTTGTGCAGATCTTCGGCGGAGACCTTTTGGGTTTCCGGCGACACCTCCCGCATCATGCGAGCAAAATCATCTTCGGTGAGGAGCGCCAGCATCAGATGACCCGAGCGCACGCGATTGACCCCGTATTCAACAGAGGCCAATGACCAGGCTTCGTTAATGAGCCGCGGCACTCGAGGCGCCAACGTCGGCGTCCTGGCGTTGCCGGTTTTGAAGCGGTCGAGCGTACGCGTAAGGTCTCTGACCAATCGCGACTGGTCGATGCCGTAGTGCCGACAAATCTTATGGACATCCGTGTTCGGCATTTCCAGCAACTTCGTCAGGAGATGTTCCACGTCCACGTCGTAATGGGTTCGGCTGAGACATAACCCGGCGGCTGCTTCTAGTGCGCGGCGACAGGTATCATCGAGTTTGCCGATCAATCCCTTTAAGTTGATGTTCATTGTCGTCCTCTCAGCGATCAGGAATTACGCTGTGCCGGATTGTGGCGCCAGGCTCGATCCGGCAAATCTTACTTCGTCGGCATCCCGTTCTAACTCTTTCGTCTTCAGCCACGTCGTCCAGCCCAACCTCGGAGCATAGGCGTCCGTCGTTTGAAGTCTTGTGGCCGGCACTTCATCAGCTCGTAAAACCAGTTGCACGTCGAAATCCAGTTCCGGCCCGACGAACAACCTCGTCAGCTGCACGAGTGTTGGGTACGATTTCCCGGACGGCAACAATCCATGAAACTGCTCAAACTCCAATGGTCCTACCTCTACCTTAAACGCCGCCTGCTGATCCCAGATCTTGGTTCCGGCCAACGCGGAATTACCCAAGATATTGTTGCTTCCCATCACCCCGATTGTGGTCCAATCTGCTTCCTCTAATTTCAGCCAGGCTCCGATAAATTGATTCACGCGCACCGGCACCTGAAAGTAGTCCTCCAAGCAACGTTCCAGCGCTTCAGCAGACCGCGGACGTTGCCCCAGCAGTCCGACATATCGAAGCACCGATCGATCGTCGATGGTGAGCTGGTCCCGAAGTCCTTTCGTCCCCAGCCCGGCGAGCGCAAACAGACAACGAGCAAACCGATCTTCCCTTCCCTTGAGGAGGCTTTGTTCGAACCCCATCACGCAATGATGTTTCTCCCAGGCTCGAAAAAACAGCGAAATCATGCGATGGTTGAAGACATCGAAGAAATCGCGAAGCGTGGTGTCCTTGGCCTGTAAGCGATCCAACATCAGCTCAGTGTAATAGCGAGGCAGGACTCCCAGCGGGCCGGTCAGCCCCATAAATGCCACAGTCATTTCAGGCGGGAGGCTGTCATGGCGCGACGACCGGATCTGACAAATGGCGCTGGGGGGAAAGGCGAGGGATTGATGGGCGCGAAAGCGGACGACTTCCTTCGAGGGGCTTGCACTGTCGCCGACCGGCTGCCGATCAGAATGGACACGTGCAAGCACACGGACCGCCTGAAAAAACTCAAAGCGGAAGCCTCGTTGAAGAAGTTCCTGGCTTAGATCAGAATTTGCTCTCCCGCTCTGGGCGGCCATTGTTTGATAGGCCTTTCTCGTTGTTGAGTGCGAGCAACCAATTGAGTGAAAGAGTTCAGCGAGGCATAGAGACCAAGAAACTTCTCCAATACGCTCGCGAACAGGTACACGCTGCTCCCCACATATTTATTCTCATCAAATTCAAGGGTCACTTCCATGCCGCGACAGAATCCGCTCCATCCCATC
>DAISKX010000637.1:0-2550 GCA_036820725.1 Nitrospiraceae bacterium | reverse complement strand
CTGGTCGGGATTCTTCTGTAAATAGACGAGAAACTCGATCAGCTCGTCAAAGTCGTTGCTGCAAAAGCCGTTCACGCCGTTTTCAATGTACTCCTCTTCGCCATGGGCATTGGTGGTGACGATGGCCAACCCGGTCAGCATGGCCTCGGTGCGGGAGCGCGGATTCGCGGATGCGTAGGACGGCTGGAAGAAGATGGAACAGCTCTGCAGATAGTGCCGGAACTTGTTGAAGGAATCGAACTTCACGTCCCGGCCAACCCAGATGATCTTCACCCGCTCTTCTGCTCGGGCGACGCCTTCCACGTTGCGATACATGGGGTGAATCGCGCTGTAGGACTGAACAATGAGAACCTCAGGCCGGCCGTAGCTGGTGGGTGACCACTCATCCGGGCTCATGCCGTGCCGGATGTAGCGAGAGTTGGGGACGTTCCAGTAGAGCTGTGCGGTGGGGCTATTGCAGACCATGTAGCAGCCATCGACAAGCTGCGCCATCGTTTCCGAGGAGCAGCCATCGACCATGTTGCTGCCATGATTGATGACGATCTTCGGTCCCGCGTAGGCCTGCTTCTGGGTGAGGAAGAGATAGCGTTTGGACGGCTCCTGGAAGCTCCATTGATCGACGTGCAGGATCATGACGTCGGTTTGGGCCTGGGCCGGCGATCCGACCCAATGGATGTTGCTTGGAATCGGCCGATGCTGGGTGGCCCACTCCCGGGGCGTATTGGTCAGGTAGAAAAAATCATGCGGAAGCTTCGCCAGCTCGTAGTCATGAGCAGTGTGCCAAGGATACTTGAGGATGCGGTAGCGCCGGTCCACCAGCAATGCCTCGCTCAGTCGTGGCGATCACGAAGAAAAATATTCACCGCGCGGTTCTCACGAATGGTTGGGTTATCATACACGTAATGAAGGAACAATGAAGTAGCAATCGCAGGCGATAGCTGTACCAGCTCCTGGTCTCGACAGATGGTTCTTTGTGCAGAGTGCGGGGCACATGCGGGCGCTCGGGCAACCCGATGTCTGCTGCGGTGATTCAGCCGAGGCCGTGTGTCCTTCACGGCAGCCCTCCGGGCTCAGCACCGGCGTCAGGGCAAGGAATTGCAGATGCGTGTGCACATTCCTGACATTTCGAGCCAGACGATCGGTGGAGGACATACCTTCTATCGGAATTTCCTGTCGGCGCTGGCGAAGGATCATCCAGATATCCGCATCGTCGCCGAGGAAGAACCTCACGACATCTTGTTCGCCTGCGCAGTGACGATGGTAAGCGGCGAAACCATCAAGCGAAGCAAGATGGCCGGCGCCAAATTCGTTCTCAGAATGGACGGCGTGCCGGAAGACTCGCGCAACTCAGGGAGCGGGACGCGCAAGCTCCTCGAGTTCAGCCGGCTGGCGGACTACATTATCTACCAAAGCCACTTCATCAAAGAAACGGTCGGCAAGCTTCTGAGAGCCAACGGCGCTGAATGTCCAGACGCCATCGTGCCCAACGGCGTCGACTTGGACGTCTTCCGGCCGGATGGCGAAATCAAGGCATTCCCCGGACAGCCAAAGATTCTCCACATTGCCTACCGAAAGGACCCAAACAAACGCTACGAAGAGGTGGTCGCCATGTACCGGGAATACTTTTGCCGGAACAGGGAGGCCAACCTCCTTCTGTTAGGACGTTATCCAACTGAGTGGATGGACCACAACATGGGGTTCTTCGGCGGCGAACGGTACCAACGACTCGGGGTCATAACCGATCCAGAAGCCAAAGCGGCAGCGATCCGATCGTGCGACTTCATGTTCTATCCGTCATTCGCAGACCCAGCACCCAACGCCGTACTGGAGGTGCTGGCTTGTGGATTGCCTGTTCTGTACCAGCCATACGGCGGTGTGGAAGAGATGGTCCGAAACGGTCATGCTGGGCTGGCGATCGACTATACGAAAAACTTCACCCAGCAAATCGAGGAACTCCTCGACGACCGCGTCCAGTTCGGCGAGACAGCTCGCATGCGCGCAGAGAACCATGGCCTGCCCAGCTTGGCCGCCGGATACAGGCACGTCTTCGAAAGTGCCCTCACGCCATGAGCAAATCCCGCGACCAGCTCAATGATTTTCTCAACCGGATTGACATTACCGGAAAAACCGTCCTGGACATAGGAACACAAGACAAACCGGCCTCGCTGAAGACACGCGGCGCGGCCAAACGCTACGTCACGGTTGACATAGACGGGCAATGGAATCCCGACTTCCAGATGGACCTGAACGTCGATTGGGAGCAACTGGAAATCGCTTCCGGGACAACAATTGGCAAGTACGACACAGTTTTTTGCCTGGAAACGCTTGAGCACTGCTGGGATCCGGTTCAGGCGATAAAGAACATCGCCTTCGTGACCGAACAGCAAGGGGATGTCTATGTGAGCACCCCCTTCATCAACCCACACCACGATTACTGGGACTATTTGCGATTCACTGGCGAATGGTACCGAAAAGTCCTTGACATCTTCGGGATCGAAATCTTAGAAATACATGAGCGAGTTGCAACAATAGGACGATCCCACCTTGAGC
>DAISKX010000636.1:0-2551 GCA_036820725.1 Nitrospiraceae bacterium | reverse complement strand
CGACTGTGCGCGCGGCCAAGGCGCTGCTTCACCGCGTAGGCGCCATGAAGAGCGTCCAAGCTTCTGTACCCAATCAGGGTGAGATGGTAGATGGCCCTACTGTAGGCCAGGCGGAAGCGCTGGCTCGTGATGTGGTGGAGGTCTATGGAGTCAATGTCGAGAATGCCAAGGCTCTTGCGGCACACTTCGGATTTAAGGTCTTGTTTTACTGGCAACCCACCCTTTTCGAGAAACTGCACTTAACTGCTTACGAGCAGACAGAAAAGCGAGTCCATAGGAAGTTCCAATCGTTCTTCGAGGAGACGTACAGAACCATGAGAAACCGCAATCTTGTTGCAAGCAATGTTGGCCTGTTTCATGATCTCAGCAGAATCTTTTTCGAGACACCGGCGCCACTATTCGTTGACTGGTGCCATATCGGCGAAACGGGGAATGCTCTCATCGCTGACAGGATGATGACGGACGTGTGGCCAATGGTTCAAAGGAAAGCTGCCGCAACGGTTGGACGATGAAGGTGCTGATTGTTCATTCAGAGTTGGGTGTGCTTCGGGGCGGAGGCGAAAACTTTACTAGGAACTTGTTTCTTGCTTTCGCCGAGCGGGGCCATGATGTCTCAGCGGCATTCATCGCAGACTACAGGGGCCAGTATCCGATCCTTTTACCGGCAAAGATTAGGCCCATCCCTCTCGCTGGCTGCTGGTCTAGAAAGCTCGGCCAAGAAACATTATCAGATCTTGCACGGTGGATACCTCTAGACACACAACTCAGGGCGCTATGGGATCGTCTGCAAGAGGCAATCTGTTGGCGGACGATCCGGTGGCACGACCGGCGGTTCAGCCGCCGCATCGAAATGGAGTTAGGCGAACGTTGGAATGAGTTCGATGCGGTATACGTCCATGGAAGCGCGGTGTTGGCGTCTCGAATCGCTCGATATTGCCCCACGGTCTTGCGTCTACCGGGTCCCGTCTCGGTAGACTTGGCTCCTGTGCTCAAGACTGTTCATGTCGTCTGTGCCAATGGAGATGCGCTGACCAAGATACGTGAGTTTCTCGGCGATCATGCCAGTGAACTGCCGATCGGATTAGACAGTTGGGTATTTAATCCTGGGCCGACGTGGGTCAGGGAACGGCTCGGTTGGACCAAAAAACATTGGGTTGTAGGGTATGTTGGACGTCTCGCGTATGTAAAAGGTATCGACCTCCTGGCTGATGCCTTCACGGAGATCCGGAGAACAATTCCTTATGCCAGGTTACTCGTTATAGGGTCAGGAGAGGAGGAAGGAAAACTCAAAAGAGCGTTGAGTACAGAACTAGGGACTGGGATTGCCCATATTGAACCTGATGTCCCACACGAGCAGCTGTCCGAATGGTACCGCGCAATGAATGTGTTCGTCATGCCGAGCCGGTACGAGAATTTTTCCAATGCGGTGCTGGAGGCCTTGGCATGCGGAGTGCCGTTTCTCGTATCCGATGTCGGAGGAAACCGTTGCTTAGCGGAGACCGAAGGGGGCTGGCAGTTCGCTCGGAGTTCCGCCGACTCCTTGGCGGAATCCCTTCTCTCCATAGCCGGAAACCCCCGTCAGGCTAGGGATCGAGGAACGCTCGGCGGAGAGAAAGTTCGGCATCGATATAGCTGGGAAGCCAGCGCCAAGCGGCTGGAAGATATTTTCCAGTCATGTCTGGGCATGAAGGTTGGAACTGAATGCAGGCTATAGGTATAGTCCAGATCAACGATCAGATAAGCGATTCCCACGCGGCTTCATTGGCTCCCGTGGAGTATGGATACTATTTCGTCATTCTTTACACAGTATTAGGAGCGCCTTTGGGCCTCATCCTCATGGGTGGGATCGGGTCGGGGTTCCTCCTCATTCCAGTTCTCGGATTGTGTTTCGTCGCCCTTGGGCCATCGCTACTATCAACTCTTCAGTTGGCTTGGATTCCGCTCGCCTGTGGAACGTCATATCTGTTCATCCAACTAGCCCTGCACGGCGAGTCGCTCTACGGACAGTATGTGTACCCGTTCTGTTCCTGGATCATCTCGCTCATGATCGTTCAAGCTCTTGTCGTGCACCGCCCAGGCTTTCTGCACCGATTTGCAAGGTTCACATTGTTCATGGGTCTGGCCATCCTTCCATTTATGTCATTACGTCAGGGTGGGGTCTATGAGCGGATCGGGCTGGAAAGCAACGTGGGCTATGCAAACCCCAATGCGCTGGCTGCCTGGTTCGGCTTCTGCGTCGTGTACCTGACAATTAAAGGGTATGTTGAAATTCGCCCGGCCTGTCGCCTCGCATCGTGGCTGATGGCGACCGGCTGCCTGTATATCGTCACACTCACCGTCAGCCGTGGCGCGCTTCTCGCGGTAACAGCCGCGTTGCTCGTGGCGAGCAGGCGTTTGTTGAAACGAGGGCTTCTACCGTTATGCTTGCTTGGAGGTCTGGCGTTAGGGCTTCTGGAACTCGGGATATTCGATCAGGCTGCCCGCTCGTATTCGCTCCGCGTGGGAGAAGAGACGGGGCGATTTCGAGTTTGGCCATTACTTATCGAGAGAT
>DAISKX010000635.1:0-2561 GCA_036820725.1 Nitrospiraceae bacterium | reverse complement strand
TGAGCTTGCGCGGCATGTTCAATCAACAGATACACGGCTCTAAAAGAAGTCTGCGCTCGGTCGAGGACTTCACGGAATTCGAACAGCGAACGGCGTATTTCAATGGTGACCCGATTCGCGCCATCAAGAAGGGCATGAACGTACTCGATCGCACGGTCGTTCCTCACATGGCACAGATGCAGAACATGATCGACTTCCCGCCGGCGCCGAAGCTCGATCCTATGACGGGGCGGTTGAACCGGAATAAGGCGTCGCAACAGGAGATAGCTGGAGAGGATCTCTTCTTCGGGAAGGCCAAATGCGCCGCCTGTCACCAGCCACCTGCCTATACCGACCACATGATGCATGACCTGAAGCTCGAGCGGTTCGGAGCCGAAGGGGATGGCCCGATCAAAACGTTTGTCTTGCGCGGGATCAAGGATTCCCCGCCCTACTTCCACGACGGTCGGTTGCCGACCCTTGAAGATACGGTGGAGTTCTTCAATGTGGTGGGCGGGCTACAACTTTCCAAGGAAGAAAAGGCCGAACTCGTCGCCTTCATGCGGGCGCTGTAACAGCCAAGCTGAGTGCTGAGTCAGAAGTTCTGAGTCCTGAGTTATATGAATGAGAAGGAAAGCAACTTAGAGATACATCTCACATCTTACACAGCTCCCGGATTCCATGATTCTGAAACCAGGAATTCAGTTTTCCTCAGAATTCAGAATTCAAAACTCAGAATTGTTGCTGGGTGCCAGGTATCGCACCCCATCCAGAGCCGCGACCGCCGCCATTTTCTCTGCCGCTACCCGTCCCAGCACCACTTTCCCGGTTTTCGGCTGCAGGAAGATCGTCACTCCCAATTTGCGTAATGAGTCCAGGGTCGCGTCTGACGTATCCGTGAGCCAAATTTGAATCTCGGCCACACCCTTTCGCACGAATTCGTTTTCGACCAGACTGGGAACCGCGGTCTTATCTTCCAATCGGCTCACGACGGCCATCACTGCCGGATGCACTTTCGCATCCCACGGATGGGTAACTGACCTGCCGAGCTCCGCCGAGTCCCGATCCAAACGCTCCTGTAACGTTTGAGCAGGCCCTAAGGGCTTGCGTGCCTCACGGCTCTTGTCATCTCTACTGGCATTACAGCCGGGGCATGGTCTGTTCAGCGGAGCAGGCACAAACGGCTGGCCGATCGGCGAAAAGAGCTTGCCGGTGAGGGCCAATTGTTGAGGGACCGGTTCGCCATAGGTTTGGCCGAAGACTCCTTCGTAGTTCACCCCTTCAGGCATTTCCACCGGCACCTCCACACGACGAGGTTCACCCCCGTCGGTCACGGTCATCTCTTCGACGGCCACGAATGAGGTGAACGCTGTCACCAACCCATGGTCCAGGCCGAGTTGCCGAATCACCTGCCGTATGCCCGGCTTCGGTTTACCTGTCTGGAGTCCATCGTAATCCTGTGCCGTCAGGTCATCGATCTTTGTCCGCGCCCACATGGTTGCGACAGCCGCATGGTTGGAAGACACCGCCGGCGCTTCGATTGCCATTTCCCTGACCACAGATCCGACACCAGCCCGACCGTGCAATCGCACGAGCCCTTTTCCCGGTTTCGTATAACGGCCGGTCAGGATCAGCGGCTTGGCCCCGAACAGATCGGTCAGACGCTTGGGATAGACATCTTCGACCGGCAGTCCCTGCCATTCAATCGACAAGTCGGTCAACAATGGATTTCGCACCCGTTCATGAAAACGACGGGCAGCAACGGACCCTTCATCGTTGAGACTGAGGTATTCCACCGCGCCTCGACCCGCCTCGGCCATTTTGTCCAGCAGGAAGCGATTCACCGATGAGCCGATGCCGAACGAGAAAATGCGCGCCGTCGGATGCTTCTGAATTTCGGTGAGAATCTTGTGGTCATTGCCGACGAACCCATCCGTCATGAAGCAGACGATACGAACACGGTCTTGCGAATCGGACGGCTCGAGCGCCGCTCGTATCGCCTCCATCATCTCCGTTCCCCCGCGACCTCGTCGGGATGCCAGAAACTCCTTGGCTTTGCCAAGGTTCTCAGCCGTCGCTTGGACCGGCTCGCGGAAGAGGATATGCGTGTCGCCTGAAAACGTAATCAGATTGAAGCGATCGTCAGGATAGAGTCCGTCCAGCGCCAATTGCATGGTCTCCTTCGCCTTTTCGATTGGAAAGCCGGACATGGATCCCGACGTATCGAGGACGAACACGAGTTCCTTGGGCACGACCTCAAGAGGGGCGACCCGGGCAGGCGGCTGAAGGATCATGGTAAAGTAGCCGCCGCGTTCATCACCGTGAAACAAGACTGCGTCCTGGATTTCCTTCCCCGCGACGGTATAGCGCAGGATGAAATCTTTGTTGGGAATGACGCTTTGCTCGGTCAGACGAACCAGGGCGAGATTGGAAGACCGTCGCTCGATACGAACCTCATGGCTTGGTGACCGGACCACTTGCAGCGGCACTCCGGCATCTATTGTCACGTGGATCGACATGTCATGTCCGGCGCGGGTGCCGGGCGGAGTGACCGGCGGGGTTATGCGTGACGCATCCGGTAC
>DAISKX010000634.1:0-2562 GCA_036820725.1 Nitrospiraceae bacterium | reverse complement strand
CTTTGGGGACACCACACTAGAAATCCACCGCAAGCTTGCTCTTATTTCATTGTTTGAGACAACGTAAGCAACCGGTGAAAGGTCTTTCACAATAAAAGCCGTCACGTTATCTGAAGCGTCCCAGAATTTTCTGAACTCATCAATGGTATCAAGCCTTTGATTTCCGACCGCATCGTAGCCGCCAGGTATAAGCTCTGTTTCGTCCTTCCGGGGCCATCCTCTGCCAAGAATTTCATGCCTAGGTCCTGAAGAAAGATTTTCAGAGAGATGGAAGTAGATCGGACTATACAAGGGTCTTGCTGTCCAACCATTAGCCCCCTGGGGTAGGTTTTCACGGGTCAACTCTTCTGGGGGGATGTAAATTTCGCTGCCTATTTTATCGGGCCACCCCAAGCCCTGGGCCTTGAGCCATGTAATCTGTTCGGTTCCAAACCGTTTCGTCCAAATCATCCAATCTCTTTTGATTCTGGATATGTCTTGAAACTGCCGATGAATGACATGAGATGCACTGGATGAATAGCCGTAGAGGGAAAAAGCCACCAAAATACAGATCAGGACCAGAGAAAAATGCACGGTCCTGACGTGCGTCGCGATATCTGACGAATCAGCTTTATTCATGGAGGACCATAAATAACATAGCAACCACCGCCGTACTACAGAGTTTGATAACGTTTTGGTGCCAAACTGGTGCCAAAACACCCTGACACACCATGACCCATGATGAGGTTTACTCATCACGAATCCTCCTCTATTGCTGATGATTCCTCTTCCTGAGTGCCCTGAGATAGGGCTTCTGTGGGACTCTTAATCAGCGGATCAACCTCTCTGGATTCAAGTGTGCTTAATTTGTGATAGACCCAGTCGCGACTGAAGATGCAATCTAGAAACCATATAAGCAATAGAATTGCTTAAGCCGATGTCATTTCGTGAAAAACGGGACAACCGTCGCAAAATCAAGCCGTTAGTAATGTCGGTTTAAATCCACTCTCAAGGCTCAGACACGGGTTCAAATTCCGTTGGGACCACCAGTGTTTTTCCTGTGTCTGCCTTGGCTTATCATCTTGTCCCGAGGCTGGCATCACAAGTCAGCGGAGCCTTTCGATGAATTGATCGAGTTGTATTTGCTCCGGACTGTATCGCCTTGGTCGCCCGACTTAAAGCCGCGTTCCCGTTCTCATACGGCCCTTCGGGAATACACACATACACAGGTAATACACACATACACACCCAAAGTACGCAAACGTATATACGTGTGTACACACACACCTGTTCGAGGGGACCTCTCCCATCATTTATCGGGTGATACATTGTTATACGTATATAGATATTGTATAGGCTATGTATGGTTTTTATTAATCATGTGCTGCTTCATACATGGATGTATGCGAGGTATCTGGTCGTCACCGGAGTCCATCACCCTCGACTCGGCTAAGGACCCGGCGATGATCGAACGCATCAATGCATCGGATGCCAACGGCCGGGTCCTGATTGCCGTGGACACGAGCGGCGGACTCGACGGCACCGTGTATTATTGGGGAACACCGCAGTTTCATGAACGGGGAAAGACCATTCGCATTCCCGACCTGCAGATGGCGAATGAATCGAAACGCGCGCTCGATTCCATGCAGATGGGGTATTGGCAAGTCGTCGATCGCCAATTGCGTGATCGCCTCCGTGACGCGGCGACGATCGATCTGACGACGCGAGTGGATCGAATGAAAACAGCATTGAGTGGCGCACACCATCGGGCGATCTGAAAATGGACATGTTGATCGGGCGTGAACAACCAGACCAGGTTCGCACGACCAAAGACGGGCTCGTGGCGTCGTATTATCTTGAAGGAACTGCGACGGCAAGTGAGCGGGTTGCTGTGACGAATTCCTCGCCTTCAGCCACCTCGTCCACCTCGTCCACTGCGTCCCGCAGGGATCGCCACTTGAATCGGCCGCACGAAACCGGTGGCATCGTCATGCCATCGAATCGAGAAATGGGCTCCCCATATGAACGTTCTGGCTCAAGGTGAGATGGGGCCAAACGACCGATAGATGTTGCCATGAAGAGCGGCACGCGCATTTCTCCCGGAAAGCGCCGTATACCGAAACCTATTCACGTCGCCCGGGGAGAAGAATCCATACGAGGATGAAGCACTCTTGGAGGCGCGAGTCGGTCAGACTGCCTAGCGTAGAACTCGACGATCCTAATCTCTTCTTTCCACAAGGGTGCATCGAGTGACGCGGGTGACAGAAGAGTCTCAGTAGCGCGAACAAATTCATGAACTTCTTGGCGCAGAGATGGCATGAGAGCACCCTTTCGTTGGGCGGAGAGTTCGCAAAGAAAAATGTAGTGGGATTAGTAAAATCCTACTGCTGAGAAGCGGTAACAGTCTAGAGGGGAGGGCTACAACTGTCCACCAGCGGAAATCTCACCACTAAAGCCAAAGAAGGAACACGGTCGCAAGGAGCAGCGAACCGCCACTAAGGCGAAGCGAGTCCAAGAACCGTCTTTCCATCCTTCTCCTATTGAAGTATTCCCTTCATCCTTTATCAAGAGAGGGAGGTCATC
>DAISKX010000633.1:0-2583 GCA_036820725.1 Nitrospiraceae bacterium | reverse complement strand
CGATCCCCCATCGAGGGCACTCTTCCGGCGAATGAGTTCCTTGGCTTTCCGGGCCGCTTCGCGCGCGCGCGCGGCGTCAATGGCCTTGCCGATGATCTTCCGAGCGACCGGTGGATTTTCCTCGAAGTAGGTGCCGAGCGCATCATTGACCGCGGCTTCGACAATACCTTTGACTTCGCTGTTTCCCAATTTCGCCTTGGTCTGACCTTCGAACTGGGGATTGCGCACCTTGACACTGACCACGCCTGTCAGGCCTTCGCGGACGTCGTCACCGGACAGAGACTCCACTTCCTTCTTCAAGAGGTCGTTCGCGCCGGCGTAGCTGTTGATCGTTCTCGTCAACGCCGCCTTGAATCCGACCAGGTGGGTCCCGCCCTCCTTGGTGTTGATGTTGTTGGCAAAGGAGAAGAGGTTTTCGGCATAGCCGTCGTTATATTGCAAGGCCACTTCCAGAATCAGTTCCGGCTTCTCGACCTGTACGTAGATCGGTTTGTGCAAAGGTGTTTTGGCCTCGTTGAGATGCTCGACGAACGACACGATACCGCCCTTGTACTTGAAGGACTGCTCTTTTTCCTTCCCCGCGTCCTTGAGCGAAATCTCAAGACCCTTGTTCAGGAAGGCCAGTTCCCGAAGCCGCTGCGCCAATACGTCAAAACTAAAATCGAGTGATTCAAAAATCTGCCCATCGGGCTTGAAGGTGACTTTCGTCCCGCGCCGCTTGGTTTTCCCCGTCACGTTAAGCGGAGCCAGCGCTTTTCCCCGTTCGTACCGCTGTTCGAAGACCTGGCCGTCCTGCCAGATTTCCAGTTCCAGCCATTCGGAGAGGGCGTTGACGACCGAAATGCCGACGCCGTGCAAGCCTCCGGACACCGTGTAGGCACCTTGTTCGAATTTCCCACCGGCATGCAGGACCGTGAGCGCCACTTCGGCCGCTGATTTTTTCTGAATCGAGTGCATGCCGGTCGGGATGCCTCGCCCGTTGTCGATCACGGTGACGCTGCTGTCTATGTGAATCGTCACATCGATCATCTCACCGAACCCAGCCATGTGCTCGTCTACGCTGTTGTCGACGACTTCGTAGACGAGATGATGCAAACCGTCCGGCCCCGTACTCCCGATATACATGGCGGGTCGTTTGCGTACGGCGTCGAGTCCTTCCAGAACTTTGATCTGGTCGGCGCCGTAGCTGTCCGACTTCGACTTGCTCGGGTTTTCGTCCTCTTGATCCTTGGCCATTCGTCTCCTGGCTGACCTAGCTGAAAAACGTCATTGGTCAACCGTCATTCGTCATCGTGGGAGTGTTGCTAACGGGTGAAAACTGCGGCTTCGCGATTGACC
This sequence comes from Nitrospiraceae bacterium, assembly GCA_036820725.1. Taxonomy (GTDB): domain Bacteria; phylum Nitrospirota; class Nitrospiria; order Nitrospirales; family Nitrospiraceae; genus DASSBQ01. Next base: position 1,245 of record DAISKX010000633.1, on the reverse strand, counting down.
ATCGACGATTGACGTCATATCTTGATGGGCATGACGACACACTTGAACCCCGGAGTTTCTGCTTCTTGTACAAGGCAGGGACTCAGCGCCGTGTCCATCTGCAGGGAGACGGTATCCCCCTCCATGACCGCGAGCACGTCCAGCAGATACCGCGCGTTAAAGCCGGTATTGAGAGGCTCCCCGTCGTATCGTGCCGGCATCTCTTCCAAGGCTTCTCCAAAATCGGGATTACTCGAGAACAATGTGAGGAGACCCGGTCCAAACGTCACCTTGACGGCATTCGCCTTGTCCCGGGACAGGACCGATACGCGTCTGAGAGCACTCTCCAACTCGCTTCGCTTCACGAGGATCCGTCTATTGCTTTCCTTGGGAACGACCTGTTGATAGTTCGGATAATTGCCCTCCATCAATCGCGAGGTAAGCAGAAGGCCGCTCTTGCGGAAGATCATCAAATTTTTCGTGAATCCGATGAGCGGCTCGGCGTCTCCTCCCTCTTCCAGCAGACGGCGCATTTCCTGGGCGGCCTTCTTGGGAATGATGGCCTTGATTTCCGTCGGCACCTCTTTGGCTCCCGGTTTCCCAACCTCCCGTTCCGCCACAGCCAGCCGGTGTCCATCGGTCCCGACCAAACGAAGCAGGGTTTTCTTTTCCGTCGTGTTGAGCGTGACCAGGAGACCATTCAGGATGTAGCGGGCGTCATTATCGCCGGCTGCGAACAACGTTTTGCGTATCAGTTCGAGGACCCCAGCCCCCGCCAATGGCGTGAGTCCTTCGCGCTCGATGGACGGCAAGGCCGGATAATCGGTGCTCGGCAATCCGACGATTTTGAATTGGCTCTTTCCTGCCTGGATCGTCGTCCAATGGTTGTCGCCGGAGGTGAGCTCGATGTCGCTGCTGGGCAGCTCTTTGATGATTTCGTAGAGCTTTCGCGCCGAGAGAGTGACGCCCCCCGCTTCGAGCACCGTCGCTTTATAGAGACCGCGCATCCCAATCTCTAGATCGGTCGCGACGATTTCGGCGCCTTCGTGCTTCGCCTCCAGAAGAATGTTGGAGAGGATGGGCATGGTATTGCGCTTTTCGACGACTCCTTGAACCCGCTGCAGGCCCGTCAGGAGTTCGTCCCGTCCTATTCGTACCTTCATGATCGTTCTCCCCTCGCGGGCTGTAGCAGAATGTTGAAAAACCTTCCGTTCTCACCCACCCAGCCCCGGTTTGCCGCGACGCCCCGTTCACCAGGCTTTGTTC
>DAISKX010000632.1:0-2584 GCA_036820725.1 Nitrospiraceae bacterium | reverse complement strand
AGCCATCCAGTAAGGCAGGCTGCTCTCTTCATACGGCGCATCTGCGGGCCTTTAGTGGCAGAGCTTTGAGGAGGCGGGGATGTAGCGAACCATATGACATCATGGCACATGACATCGTTGTGTGGAGCGACGTGGTCAGATCATTAGCAGATGGTGGGTAAGAGAAGGGGAGCAGGAGCCTCCGCCAGTCTTTGTTCATGGCGTGATCTTATTAGCCCTAAGCCCATATTGTGCCCCGAGACCTGGAAGAGTATGTTGAGTGTATAAGGAGACTAAACGACTCGTAGGGTAGATAATGTGCTGGCGTTAGGCATGGCCGGCCTAGTGCTCTTTCTGGGTGGTTGTATCGCCATTGAGGCCGGACATGAAGGAGTGCTTGTAGAGCAGCCATTCTTTTTTGGCCACGGCGGCGTCGATCTCGTGCCGTCCAAGACGGGTCGTGTCATAGTCGCAGCAACCACCCAGGTGATCGACGTCGATGTCCGACCCATTCAGTACTCGGAGCATTTCGATATCATCTCCGCGGAGAATGCCCTGTCTCCTTCGATGCGTTCCTCATCGCGAATGTCATTGAAGGCCGCTCTCCTGAATTGATTGGCCGATTCGGACCGAATTGGTATAAAAATAATGCGAAGGGCACCTTCGTTCGGGAAGAGGTCCAGAAGTATCCGCTCTTCCAGTTAACCACCGACCCGACGACTCGCAACAAATTGCAGGATGCGATTGCTCGTGAGCTCCAATCCAAGCTGATCGACAAGCAGAATCTGCCCGTCCGATTGAATCGGGTCGTCGTGGGCAGCATCTTGTCGCCGAAAGGGGTCATCGAGCAAACCACGCAAGCGATTATTCAGGAGCAACGCAAAATCACAATGGTCGAATTTCAGAAAGCCGAAGGGTCCCGGGAAAAAGCGGAGAAGCAGCGCGGGATCGCCGATCGTGCCTATCGCGAATCTCTAGGATTGACGGCGCCTGAGTTCGTGGACCTGAGACGCATCGAAGTGCAGAAAGAAATTGTCCAGCATTCCCCGTCGGCCTTGACGGTTATCATGGGATTGGAGCGCATCGGAATCAATCTGCCCCCCTTTGGTGCTGAGAGACAGCGCTAGCCGAGCCTCACGAAAAGAAAGCAGGTCCACCAGACGGCTCGCTCTCTGCCTTCCGGTTGCAATTCGCAATAATAGGGGTCTGCGTGGTCCGTATGCCATGAACAGCTGGCAGCGCGATAGCTAGGGACCTAGGTGACACGGCAGGTCCAATCGGTGATTCTCCCAGTTTCCGTACTCAGGCCGTGGGAATATGCTGAGGCCATGGCTACCGAATTGAAGGCTTGGTTTTTTCTCATCATAAGTCTGCTGCTCTTGCTCATGATCTGTAGCGTCGCCGCGCTGGGACTCTTCACGCGACCGACGCGTTGGAGTGAGAGGGCCATGCCTCTCACAGAGTAGAAATCAGCCTGTCCGTCTATGGGGATACAGTCAATTTATTAAGGAGGCCCGTCATGACCACCAATGCCCGGATGGGGTTGGCGATGATAGGATTTCTCGTGATCGCGGGCATCGCGACGTTCGCCTGTGCGGAGCGAGGGACCAGTGAATCTGATGAAGGGAGCGGTTCAAAGAAGAATCGTCGGTCAGAGAAAGGTGACAGACGGGGGAGTCGAACGCGATCGGACAAAGGTCCCGGTTCACCGATGGAACAGGAGAGGAGCAGTGACGAAATGACTCCCGACAAAGGCCAGGCCATAGAAACCCCGTAGACCATCTCGCGTATCCAGGGAACGAAGGAGGAGGCCTGAAATTATTCTCCATTGGTTTCGCAGCCATACCATGGTTGTGCCTGCCTCTCATGTCGTTCGGCAACGAAACCTCGGTCGTCCTTCCAACGCAGGCACCCTTACCCCCCTCTCAGCAAAGTGCACATTAGATCCTCAATTACATCCAGCGCCCTGCATCCCCATGAGTCAATACGCATGATCGCCATGCCCGACATAGAAGCCAGCTAACCTGTGATAGTGGGCGGAATAATTGGGTGTGTTCCCTTGGGGATTTGGTGGTTGCCGAATGGATTGGACGGCTCACACCAGAATAACTCGTATCACTAGCAGTCACCTTCATCTGCTTTTCTCCGTCGTTTCCCCTCCTCGAGCTTGCTACTCTTTCGAGGGCTTCATTCACGCCGACGTAGGATAGTGCTCCGCAACGTTCGCGAGCTACCCTTTGGGACCTCAGGCGGGCATTGCGCAAATGACTCTCAACAAGGAGGTGCGGTATGAGGCTGGTCTTACTAGGCTGCGTACTGATTCTCTCTGCCGGAGTCTTGGGCTGTACCCAGAAACCGTACGTGATCTGTCGCGGTGAGGCATACTGTACATCTCCCTTAACCCATGACGAAGCGATGCACGCCGCGCAGCTGAAGAAAGCCTGGGGCGACGAAGGGTTGTACGTGCGCCCTGGTACATAAAAGATGGGCGAGCGTCTTGGTTATTAAGTCAGTGCGCTGTGCATTGTGCCTAATTGAATGCTTTACTAGCTCTGTTCAATGGCCAAATCTTCCAAGATTCTCTCCACTTCCTTTCTCGTGTTGT
>DAISKX010000631.1:0-2598 GCA_036820725.1 Nitrospiraceae bacterium | reverse complement strand
AGCCAAAAGCCGGGGGAGGAGCAGCAACGCGGCTGCCAACGGCACGATCACCAATTGGTTCACAAAGGCATTTCTTAAATACGTCGCAATGGCCGACCACGTATCAGCCGACAATAATCCGAGAGTCGGTGTCAGATAATTGCTGTAGTCACGAAGGTGCTGAATCGGTCCGGACTCTGGCGTCTCTTTTGTTTCCCATCTTCGAGACAGCGGTTTGCCCTTGAGTTGTTCTTCGACCGGGCCAAAACCTTCGTTTTTGATCCACCCCGCGAGCCAACTACCAATATACCCGCCCCCCGAAACCGTCGACAGATAGTCGAACAATGGAAGTAATGCGTGGGGTGATGTGTCCTTCTCGGCAGGCCTCGCCATACCAGACCGGGCGTTCCTGATTTTCGCCATGCCTTGCAGCACACCAAGATTGAAAGTCGCGCTGCGAATGCCGCCCCCCGAGAGGGCGAGACCGACTAATCCGAACTCGCATCGTGGCAGCATTGCTCCATTCTCACTCGCGTGCGTCGCTGGTGGCTCTAACCCGCGTTTTTGACGTCGTGCTCTGATTTCCTGCAATTCCGCCTCGAATACGACGGCATAGAATGCCTCGGCGTCGGACGCGCTTTGGGGGGGTGCTTTTGGCATTCCTGATTCGGGTCCCGACTGTCTCGCTGGAAGTTCAGCTTTGGCTTGCCCCAGCGCTTGCTGCACAGGCTAAAAGTTTATCCGTACGCTAATAGCGCCGACATGAAGGGTCGTATTGTATGTACCGTTGACCGTGGGGTTGATATTGCCGGCGATGGTCCGCGTTTCGTAGATGAGGGCCTGATAGGAGACATCAAGACCGATCGCGGTGGTTTTCAATAGGCCGCTGCATGGGATCACGCCGAGAAACCGAGCCCCATCCTTACATAGCAGCCCGGCGCCGATTGAAATATTGTGATGGTCTGAATCCGGCACCGCCGGATTGAAAGTGGCATCAGGTATAGGGGTTTGAGACCGCCAATATCCGCCGCGAAGCGCCACCTCCCAACCCGGCAGGCGTCCAAGGTGGAGCCACTTATATTCTGTTCCGAGGTAAAGGACAAAATTGTTCTGCCAGTTCTGGGGAAATGGCAAGGTCCCGCCAGTGGACAGATCGACGTTCAGGTTCCGATTCGATTTCCATCCTACATAATCGATGTCCATCTCCAGCTTCCATTCATGAGCCGCATCGCGGAGTGGCCAGATTGCGATAGCACCGGTGAAGATCTGCGGCAGGACCAGCGAGCTTCGAGTGTCAGCCGCAAGCGCCCCGTTTACCAGGAACTGTCCTTGCTGGCGAAGCGTGGCCTGGCTACGGTATAGGACCCCGATATTGACGAGCGGCTTGCCCGCCTCATTGCGATATGGTGTGTACAGCATGCTGACGTTGAAGCCGGCCGCCGTGTCCTTGCCATTAAGCTCGATAGGTGTACCGGCCGGAATCCCAGCGCCTCCTGGCCAATTTGACTTCAACTCGAGTTGACCGCTCCCGAGGAAGCTGGCATATGTGTAAATATCCGCCCCGAGTCCGAATGAGAGCTTCTCATTGAGCTGATACGCCACGGTGGGTTTGATGTCGATCAACGGTAACTTGGCTTCGGTCACAGCGGTAGAAAACGGGCCGTTGTTCGGATAACGGACGTTTAATCCGAACGGGGTTGTGACGCCGAGACCGATGCTCACCCCTTCCAGGCGCGTGGCCCCCAAATCCTTTAAATTGGCCGTGATATAAAGATGACTCGGCGGTGGCGACGCGATACTGCCACCCAAATCTCCCCGGACATTCGTTCCGACCGGACTTTTATAGGAAACGCTGCCACCGAACAATGCCGTGCCGGCATAGAACTGTACACCATGTAGTTGCGTGATGCCGGCGGGATTGTAATAGATGGCTGAGGGGTCGTCGGCTTGCGCCGCAAAGGCAGACGCCTGACCGCTGGCTGCAGCACCATGGTCGAGAATGCGGAAAGCTTCAGCAAATACCGATTGGTGCATGCTAACCAGTAGAGATGCAATAACTAAGGCAAGTGGAATTCTCAGTCTGTCATACATCTGCATACATCATGCTTTGCGAATGAAGTTCATCGACCCACGTTTTCATCAGCTACCGAGAAGTAAAAAGGACCCGCGCGGGAATATTACGCGCGAGCCCTTGGATGGATAGCGCGCACGATCACGCCATGTCCTCCGCTGTAGGTGTGGCCAAAATTTAGATAGAGCGCCAACCATTTACAGATTTAAATTGTGCATGTCAATGCATCTTTTACGTAAATACATGTATTAATTCATGAGCGCTCAGTCGTGTCGAGCCAACTCGTATGGTAATGGAAAGATAAATCGAGTCAGCCAACGAGCGTGGGATCTAAACTGGCAATTCAATTTCAGATCGCCTGAGAAGCGCTTCTAGCATCTTTTGTAGCGCCTGCTCGTCATGGCCACGATCGATCAACTCAATCAGGCACGTCATGGCGTCGTACCATAATCCATAGCCGTGATTCCAAACACGGGTCCATGGAGATCATTTTCGATCTGGCTGCGCGAAAAAGTTGAATGTGCAGACCGTCACTCAGTAGGTTGACA
>DAISKX010000630.1:0-2607 GCA_036820725.1 Nitrospiraceae bacterium | reverse complement strand
GCCGCCATTCACGCCAACGTAGGATAGTGCTGGGGACGCTCGCGAGCTATTCTTGGGACTTCAGGCGGGCATTGCAAACGACTCTCAAAAAAGGAGGTGCGGTATGAGGCTGGTCTTACTAAGCTGCGTACTGGTTCTCTGTAGTGGAGTCTTGGGCTGTGCCCCGCATCCATACGTGATCTGTCGCGGTGAGGCTTACTGTACATCTCCGTTGACCCATGACGAAGCGATGCACGCCGCGCAGCTTAAGAAAGCCTGGGGCGACGAAGGGCTATACGTTCGCCCTGGTCGGTAATAACAAGAAGTCCTATCACGACCGGCGGGGCTGTACGATGCCTCGCCCTCCATTTCTTAACTTTCCAACTCCAACGGCATTCGGTAGACTTCCCCCTCATCTGGAGGGCCTGACGATGACCAGCAAGAAGCCTTATACCACTCCGCAATTGTTTCAAGTAGAGCTGAATCCGGAACAAGCCATTTATCCGCTTGCAGTCTCACAAGCACCAGTCTCGCAAATGGCGGGAACCGCGCATGCTATGCGGGCGGCAATGGATGCAAGAACGGCACGGGGGTAGGACAAGGAGACAGCGGACCGCGCCAATCATGATCAATCACCTACATAGCCCCGCTTCGGTTAGGACGCGGGCGATTTCGGTTGTTAAGCTGGACATAACCACGCCGAATATGAAGCAGATGACTCCGAGCCATTCAATATGCAAGCCTCCGACAGCGAATGTCTTTAGGGTTGTTCCCAGGTCAATGATTCGCATCCTTGTTTTACCTACTTCTTCAAGTTTGTTCCGTACATTTTCTGAGATGTCACTCATTCTTTTGTTCATTGTTCTGTCCGAATCATCTTGATCGTTTCTTAAAGTTTGGGTGTTCTCTTCCAAGACATTCAAACGATCCTGTACCGATCCATCCGGCGGAGTCCGAAGCCATTTCGAAACCTTACCTTCCACAAGTGACACGCTAGCGCTGTCGCCCACAGTTGGCTCAATGCGTGATTCGCGTGGTGGAAAGGGAGGTAGAGTTTCCCACGATTCCCGGAAGTGCTCGGCCAACCCATGTTGGAAGCGCTTTCCTTTGTCATATAACCCGTACGCAGCCAATACAATTCCAAACAATTCGAAAAACATGCCCGCATAGCGCGCCCGATTTTCAAGTGCGAATGGCAAGCGGTAAACGATCAACAATAACAGGATCGGTGTTAGCCAAATGAGGTGTCTGCCGAATGACCGACCAGACGACTTGAACCATAGCCAATATCTTTTCATTGTTTCTCGAAGTGGAGCGTAGCGGCTCGAAACAGTTTACGTACCTATTCGGAATGTGGATCGCGAGCAAACCCCTGGAATTGCGAATATTGACCCTTGCGTTCTCCAGGAGATTACACGAAACAATTGAAGGCAAAGTAACGTCTAAAAAAACAATATGTGCGATGCAGTCCACCTTAGGCGGAGAAAGGTTATTCAGCGTGTTCCATGAGTAGCTCAGCCACGGTCTTGAGGACGATGCCGACCGTGAATGGCTTATATAACACGCGGGAGGCGCCTTCGGACTGCGCCATCCGGAGATAATCCATCGTACCTGAACCCCCAGAAATGGCGAGAATGGGCAATTTGGCATGCAGACGCCGTAACCGCCGAATCACATCCAACCCATCGCAGAGCGGCATGTAGATGTCTGTGATGACGAGATCAATGGGGGCTTTCCGAAATTCACGCGTGCCATCCCTCCCATTCTTGGTATCCCAAACGGTGTGACCGGCCTCTTCGAGCCAAAGGCGAAGCAATGCTCGGACACCATCATCATCTTCAATAACGAGAATCGACGCCACCGGCTTCACCGCCTACAGTTCTGATTCACAAAAGGCCACATGAACTGGCCGTCATCTGTCCATTGGAAGACCGTTCGATCGCGCCTGCGCTGAAGGGTTTGCAGGGCATTGCCACGGTGCCGCGAGGAGACTCTCAGAAAGTAGGCGACAGCCGTTTTCATGCTTCATCATCGCATACTGTCATGAGAGGACAATGTAAATCTGCCAACCCGAACTGAATCAACGTGCCGAGCGATGTCGAGACAATTTGTGATTTTCTGTCCTAACGGTCTGACATTCAGTTAGGAAGTATTGGCCAAATAACCCAATAGCTTCTCCTCACTGCCCCAAAACAGGCATCGCAGGTTTTTACACGCTTTCTCAGATTTACATCGATGGTCAAAATCTCGTACGCGCAGGCAGCACGTTCCCTTCTCCCTAACAAGCCCCCATCGGTATAAAGCATTGAACCAAAAAGAGCATAGCGGTAAGCGCGGTGGCCCAGGTAGTGTCCTGCCTATGCCGGCGGGTCGGTCCATTATCCACTATTCTCGTCTCCATTACCGCGTGTCGGTGCACTATCCAGTCATTCTCAGTTCAAACGCTGCTACGCGGGTGGGCCTCATGACCACGCTCTCGGTCAATGGCTGCACGATCGAGTGCCAGAAATCGCTGAATCCGAGTCACCACATCGAGGTGCATTTTCGACTTCCCAACCAGTCTGGACCGCTTGTGATTGAGGTCGCCGCCGTTCGATGGTCGTGTGGCTCATCCTATGGGCTTGAGTT